>JAAZAC010000233.1 GCA_012514545.1 Actinomycetales bacterium
ACGAGCGTGAGCCCGTCGGCGTGCAGCTCGTCGAACAGGTCGAGCACCCCCTCGCTCGTCGCCGAGTCGAGGTTGCCGGTCGGCTCGTCCGCGAGGAGCACGTGCGGCTGCGCGATGACCGCGCGGGCGATCGCCACCCGCTGCCGCTCGCCGCCGGACAGCACCGTCGGCAGGAAGTCCAGCCGGTGCGACAGGCCGACCCGGTCGAGCGCCGCCAGCGCCCGCTCCCGGCGCTCGCCGCGCGGCACCCCGCTGTAGAGCGTCGCGAGCAGCACGTTGTCGAGCACCGTGCGGTGGGGCAGCAGGTGGAACGCCTGGAACACGAACCCGATCCGCCCGCCGCGGAGCCGCGAGCGCTCGCGCTCGCTGACGGTCGCCGTCGACACACCGTCGAGCAGGTAGTCGCCCGCGGTCGGCCGGTCCAGCAGCCCGAGGATGTGCAGCAGCGTCGACTTCCCGCTGCCGGACGGCCCCACCACGGACACGTACTCGCCCCGCTCCACCACGAGGTCGACCCGGCGCAGCGCCTCCACGGGCGGCGTCCCGGGGAACGTCCGCGACAGGCCGCGCAGGTCGATGACCGGCGCGCTCATCCCTCGGCGTCCTCGGCGGGCTCCTCGGCGTCCTCCTCGTCGTCGCCCTCGTCGTCGCCCTCGTCGTCACGCGCGTCCCGGGATGCCTGGATCCCGACGACGACCCGGTCGCCGATCTCGAGCGAGCCCTCCACCGGGGTCACCTCGACGAAGCCGCCCGCGGCGAGCCCCGTGCGCACGACGACGAGCCGGGTGTCCGAGGCGCCCTCGTCGAGCACCTCCACGCGGTACTCGCCGCCCGGGCCCGCGGACACGGCCGCGACCGGCACCGCCATGACGGCGCCGTCGGTCGACCCGACCGGGATGGTGATGCGCACGTTGGAGCCCTGCAGCATCCAGCGCTGCTCCTCGGTGAGCTCGCCCGGCACGACGACGATGCGCCGCCGCGTCGGGTCGGCGGACCCGCCGCCCTCGCCGTTCTCGCCCTCCCGCTCGGCGGTGCCCACCGACGCGACGGTGCCGTCGACCTCGGTGCCGTCGGGCAGCGTGATGACGACCGGCGCGCCCTCGGTGACGAGCTCGGCGTCGTCGAGGCCCAGCGTGCCCTCGATCTGCAGGGTCGCGCCCGAGACGGTCATCACGGGCGTGCCGGCGATCATGGCGCCCCGGCGCACGTCGACGGCGTCGACCCGGCGGGGCGTCGTGGCGAGGTAGACCACCTCGCTCGCAGGCAGCGGCGTGAGGACGGCCGCCTGCGCGTCGGCGAGCTGCTTCTGCGCGTCCGACACCGCGCGCTCAGCGGCCGTCACGGCCGCGCGCAGCTCCGACGTGTCGGGGTTGTAGGCCTGCCGGCGGGCCTCGGTCGCCACGGCGACGGCGCCCTGCGCGGCGACCACCTCCGCCGTCGGGCACGGCGGGTGGGGGTCCGGGTCGGCGACGCACGCCGCGTACGCGGCCTGCGCGTCGGCGAGCTGCGCCTTGGCGGTGTTGAGGGCCGCGTCCGCCTCGGCCCGCACCTGCGCGCTGCCGGCCTGGCTCAGCGCCCGCCGCGCCCCCGCGAGCTGCTCCTGCGCCGCGGCCACGCCGGCGCGCGCCGCGTCGACGGCGGCCTCCGCCTCCGGGCCCGCCGACGGCGCGGGGTAGCCGACCTTCGCGTACAGCTCGCGGACCGCGGCCGCCGCGCTCGCGTCGTACACGTTCGACGTCGCGTTGCCGACGCTGATGCCCAGCGCCGCGAGCGCCGCCCGCAGCTGCACGACGTCGGGCCCGGACACCCCCGCCCGCAGCGTGCGGTACACGGGCAGGTCGCCCGTGAGCAGGATCACCGGCCGGCCGGTGACCTCGAGGATCACGGTCCCGGCCTCGATCGTGGAGCCGACCTCGGGCACCTGGCCCGTCACGACCGCGGGGCCGCCGATGTCGCCGGTCTCCACGGTGATGCTCACCGGGTCCTCGTAGATCGCGTCGCCGCGCATGACGATGTCGTTCGTCAGCTCGCGCTCCTCGACCGGCACCGTGATCGGGCCGGCCTCGGGCGGCGCCGCGTTCGCGGCCGCCTCGGCGGGGGAGACGATGAACTTGCTCAGGCCGATGCCGAGCCCGAGCGAGACCACCGCCGTCGCGCCGATGATCCAGATGGTCCGCGTGGACCCGGTGACCGCCATCCTGCGTGTTCCTCCGTCCGGGGGCGCCAGCCCACCACTACTGCCGACCTGGTCCCAGCCGACCGACCCTCAGCCGACCGCGCCGCCCGACTGCCACTGGGCCCACTGCTCGAGCTCGGACTTGTGCTCGTCGTAGAACCGCTGCTGGTACTCGAGGTTCACCTCGGTGAGCGCCTTGTCGTACTTGGCGTCGGCCCGGCACGTGTAGTCGGCCGTGGCGAGCTCGATCTCCTCGCCGCTCAGCTCGGCGAGGCGCGCCTGGATCTCCTCCTCGGCCGCCATCCAGTCGTCCTCGTCGGCGTCCGGCGGGATGCCGTTGTAGACCTCGGTGCGGATCTCGTCCGTGCGCGTGTAGAAGTCCTGCTCCGCGTCGCCGACCTTCGCGTAGCTCGGGTACCCGGCGTCGGCCATGCAGTCGGCCCACCGCGCCTCGGCGGCGACGACGCGCTCGTCGCTCTGCATGGACTCCCACAGGCGGTTCATCTCCTCCTGGAGCTCCATGAAGGGGTCGTCCTCGCCGCCGCCGTAGAGGCCGTCGCCGTAGACCTCGTGCTCGGCCCAGCCGCTGCAGCCCATCTCCTCCCACGACGGGGGCACCCACTCGTCGCCCTCCATGGGCTCCTCCTGGGGCTCGCCGTAGAGGGCGGCCCAGTACGCGGCCTGCTCGGCCTCGCTCATCGCCTCGATGATCTCCTGGTTCGGGTCGTACCAGTCGTCGATCGGGAGCGGCTCGGGCATCGGGTCGTCCGCGTCCTCCCACGGGTTCGTCGTGACCCCGTACCCGTACTTCTTCGCGAACTCGAGGGTGCCCCACTGGAGTTCGTCGCCGTCGTCGTCGACGGGGTCCTCGATCACCACGCCGCCGCCGGTGTCCATCGGGATGTACTCGAAGCCCTCGCGGGCCATGCACTCGGCCTTGAGCTCCTCGACGCGGCGCATCTGCTCGTTGGCCTTCTCCTCGTCCCAGTCGCCCCACATCTCCTGGAAGAACGCCTCGAGCGCGCCGACGGGGGTCTCCTCGGGCTCCGGGTCGCCCTTCGCGCAGCCGGTCACCGCCAGGCCGATCACGCCGACGACGGCGGTCGCCCGGGCGACGGTGCCCGCCCGGCCGGGACGGGGGTGCTGGCGGCGGACGCGTGCGGGGCGGCGCGGCGTGGCGGTCATGGCTCGCTTCCCTCCTGCGCGGGCCCGCGGCGTCGCGCGGACCCGACCCCCGCGGTGGGGGCTCGTGCTGGCAGTGTCGTCCTGCATGTGTCGTCGGTGGGGCCGAACTGGCACGGCACCACCGGGCGGGAGGTCACGATCCGGACACGGTGGTGGGGGCGCGCCGTCGGCCGTGGTGACGCGCCCCCGACCGAGTAGACGCGCGAGGG
>JAAZAC010000234.1 GCA_012514545.1 Actinomycetales bacterium
ATCGTCTACTGCCTCACGGTGGCGCAGGCCGAGCAGGTCGCGGCGGCGCTGCGCAAGGCGGGGCTCGAGGTGCGCGCGTACACCGGCCAGACCGACCCGGCCGAGCGCCTGGAGTGCGAGGCCGACCTGCTCGCGAACCGCGTGAAGGCGCTCGTCGCGACGTCGGCGCTGGGCATGGGGTTCGACAAGCCGGACCTGGGGTTCGTCGTGCACGTGGGCGCGCCGCCGTCGCCGATCGCGTACTACCAGCAGGTGGGGCGCGCCGGGCGGGCCACCGCCCGCGCGGACGTGTTCCTGCTGCCCGGGACGGACGACGCCGCGGTGTGGGCCTGGTTCGCCGACCAGTCGTTCCCCGGCGAGGAGGCCGTGCGCGCGACCCTCGCGGCGCTCGCCGAGGCGGACGGGCCCCTGTCGCTGCCCGCCCTCGAGGCGCGCGTGGACCTGCGCCGCACCCGCCTGGAGTCGATGCTCAAGGTGCTCGACGTCGACGGCGCGGTGCGCCGCGTCACGGGCGGCTGGGTCGCGACGGGCGAGCCGTGGACGTACGACGCCGAGCGGTACGCGCGCGTCGCGGCCACCCGCCGCGCGGAGCAGGAGGCGATGCTCGCCTACGCGCGGCACGACGGCTGCCGCATGGCGTTCCTGCGCGCCCAGCTCGACGACCCCGAGCTGGCCGGCGGCTGGACCTGCGGGCGCTGCGACGGCTGCGGCGCCCCGTTCCCCGACGTCGCGCCGGACGCCGCGGCGGTCGACGCGGCCCGCGCGACGACCCGCGTGCCGGGCGTCGAGGTCCTGCCGCGGCGGCAGTGGCCGAGCGGGATGGCGGCGCTCGGCGTCGAGGTCGCGGGCCGGATCCCGCCCGAGGAGCAGGCGGAGCCGGGCCGGGCCGTCGCGCGCCTGGACGGGATCGGCTGGGGGCAGGCGCTGCGGGCCCTCTTCGCGCCGGGCCCCGACGGCGAGCCGGCCGACGGCGAGCTGCCCGCGGACCTGCGCGGCCCGGTCCTCGCGGTGCTCGCCGCGTGGCGCCCGGCGGTCGAGGGCGTCGTGGCGGTGGCCTCCGACGCGCGGCCCCGCCTGGTCGAGCACCTCGCCGCGGGCGTCGCGCGGCACCTGGGGGTGCCCGTCGTCGGGCGGGTGGCGCCGCGCCCGGGCGTGCCGGCGGGGCGCCACGACGTCAACTCCGCGACCCGCCTCGCCGGGGTGTGGCGGCGGCTCGCGCTCGACCTGTCCCCGGCGGCCGCCGCGGGCCTGCCCGGCCGCGCGGTGCTCCTCGTCGACGACCGCACCGACTCCGGCTGGACCCTCACCGTGGCCGCCCGCCTGCTGCGCGGGGCCGGCGCCGCGGCGGTGCACCCGCTGGTCCTCGCCGTCGGGTAGCCGGCTACTCCTGGTGCACGTGGCCCGGGACGACCGGGTGGGACGCGACGAGCGGGGTGTCCGCCGGGATCGTGCCGAGCTTGGCCGCCCCGCCCGGCGACCCGATCGGCGCCGCCATACCCGGCAGCGTCTGCTCGAAGAACGCGGCGTTGTCGGCGAGGTAGGGCTGCAGCGCCGTCGGGAGGTCGTCCTCGTAGTAGATGGCCTCCACCGGGCACACCGGCTCGCACGCCCCGCAGTCCACGCACTCGTCGGGGTGGATGTACAGCGACCGCTCGCCCTCGTAGATGCAGTCGACGGGGCACTCCTCGACGCAGGCCCTGTCCTTGACGTCGATGCAGGGGGCGCCGATGACGTACGTCACCTTGTGCTCCTCTCGTGGGGCGGGGGCGGGGCCGGGAAGGCCGGGGCTAGCTCACCGGCAGGGCCGTGGCGAGCAGGACGACGACGAGCGACCCGAGCAGCGACGACACCGCGAGCGCCCGGGCGAGGGCCGGCCGGCCGGCGCCGTTCGCCCAGCCGTGCAGCCCGGCGGCGAGCATGACGAGGACGAACGCGGTGAGCTTGCCCGCGAGCAGGCGCCCGTACCCAGGGTCGGCGAGCGACGCCCACGTCACGCCCTTGTGCGCGGCGAGGAGGACGCCGGTGGCCACCTGGAGCGGCACGAACGCGACGACGGTCGCGATCCCGAGCCGTCGGCCGAGGGTCCGCATGAGGTCGGCGCGCGCGGCCTCGTCGAGCCGGCGCCGCGCGACGGGCAGCACGAGCGCGGAGACCGTGAGCTGCCCGCCGAGCCACATCACGGCCCCCACCACGTGCACGAACCGCACCAGGGACCACGCGGTCACGGCACGGCCACCAGCAGGCCGCGGGCGCCGCGCTCGCCGTCCACCATCGCGTGGTCGACGAACGGGTACCGGCCGGGCTCCGGCAGCACGAGCTCGACGAACCCGCCCTGGCCCGGCGCGAGGTCGAGCGCCTGCGCGAGGCCCTGCTCGGGGTTGCCGGGCCGCAGGAGGTACGCGCCCTCCTTGAACACGGTGTCGAACTGGCCGCCGACGACGTGGAACGACGTCGACCGCTGCGGCCCGGCGTCGACCAGCCAGATCCGCACGCGCTCGCCCACGCGGACCTCGATCGGCGCGTGCACGTACTGGTCGGCGTAGCCGTTGAAGACGACGGCGGTGGGCCGCTCCGCCACGAGGGCCGCCTCGTCCGCGGTGCCGTCGGGCGCGGCGAGGTACAGCTCGGACTGGACGAGCACGAGCTCGGTGTCCGCGGGCGGCAGGTTCGGCGGGTCGACGATCACGGCCCCGAACATGCCGTTCGCGACGTGCAGCGCCATCGGCATGGTGCTGCAGTGGTAGAGCCACGCCCCGGAGCCGCGCGCCACGAACTGGTACGTCAGCTCCTCGCCGGGGTCGAGGGTGCGCATGGGCTCGTCGGGGGCCAGCGAGCCGGCGTGGAAGTCGATGCCGTGGCCGGTGCTCGCCTCGTTGACGAACGTCACGGTGAACAGGTCGCCGACGGCGCCCCGCAGGGTCGGTCCCGGGACGGTGCCGTTGAACGCCCACATCGTCTGCCGGATGCCGGGCGCCACCTCCACGACCTCGTCCGTCACCGCGATCCGCACGCGGTGCTCGGTGCCGCCGGGCGCCGGGCGCAGGTGCGGGTCGTAGGGCCGCCAGTCGGGGCCGGGCTCGGCGTGCGGGTCGAGCGCGAGGCCGCCCCCGGAGGCGGCGGCGCCGTGGTGCGCGCCGGCCGCGCCGTCGTCCGGCACCTCGCCGCCCGCGACGTCGGGCCCGTCGCCGCCCGTGGCGACGACGCGCATCGTCATCCCGGCCGCGCGGTGGCCGGGCACGGTGCACCAGCCGTCGAGGTCCGTCGTCACGACGCCGAGGTCGAGGGTCGCCGACGCGCCGCCGCCGAGCATCGGGGTGCGCGGCCCGGACGCGAACGCGAGGTCGTGCTGCATCCCGTCCTCGTTGGTCACCTCGAGCACGAGGTGCGTCCCGGACGGGACCTCCACGACCGACGGCGTGATCCGCATCCCGACGAGCGTCACCTCGACGACGCGCGGCCCGTCCCCGGCGCGGACGGCGAGCGTCTGCGGGCCGGGCGGGGCGCCGCCGCCGAACGCCACGACGAGGGCGACGACGAGCATCACCGCGCCGAGGGCGAGCCCGCCGAGCAGGCCGGCGCGGT
The DNA here is from genome assembly GCA_012514545.1 of Actinomycetales bacterium. GTDB lineage: Bacteria > Actinomycetota > Actinomycetes > Actinomycetales > Cellulomonadaceae > Actinotalea. The sequence continues at coordinate 3,583 of JAAZAC010000234.1, forward strand.
CGACGTCGGAGGAGCGGGTCATCGGGGAGCCTCCTCGGCGACCGGGGCCCGCCGTCGGGCGCCCAGAACGGCCGCGGCCGACGCGGCGAGGAACGCCACGACGGCGACCTCCGTCCCGACGCCGCCGACGCGCCAGGCGAGGTCGGCGCCGAGCGCGTCGCCGCCGAGGAGGCGGACCACGAGGGCGACGTGCAGCAGCGCGAGGTGACCGTAGAACCAGGGCCGGAACGGCAGCCGCACGCGCAGCACGGCGGGGACGATGACGGGCGCGTGCCCGAACACCATGGAGATGACGAAGCCGAGGAACACGGCGTGCAGGGCGGCGTCGTACACCGCCACGCTCCGCCCGAGGTCGCCGGCGACGAGCCAGACCACGCCGGTCACGGTGAGCCACGCGTAGCCCGCCAGCAGGCACACGGCCATGTAGCGCGTGACGCCGGGCACCCGCACGGTGCGGCGGGCGACGTCGTGCACCGCGCCCCACGCGGCCAGGCCGACCATGGCCGCGCCGGCCAGCCGCACGCCCGCCGTCGGGGGCAGCCACGGCGCGACGTGGGCGACGGTCGCGAGCACGAGCCCGAGGAGGAACGCCGCCGCGGCACCGGCGAGCCACGCCGCCGACCGCCCGCGGAGCAGGGCGACCCGCGCGAGCTCGAGCCGCTCGCCGAGGATCGTCAGCACGAGGAAGCCCGCGAGCCACGGCACGAGGCGCGGCACCGGCCAGCCCGCCAGCCACAGCACGCCGGCGACGTACCAGCACACCGCCCCGGCGGCCATCACGCGCAGGTGCAGCGCGGGCTGGATCCGGTGCACGACGACGTAGACGACCACGAGCACGACGGCGCCCGCGGTGAGCAGGAGGCGGCCCGGCAGGGGCCGGTCGAGCAGCAGGGCGACCCCGCCGAGCCCGGCGCACGCGGGCGCGAGGAACCCCCACGGCCGGCCGAGCGCGACGGCCCGCTCGAGCGAGATCACCGTGCCGAGGAACCCGAGCACCATGAGGACGCCGTGCTGGGACGCCGTCGTGCCGGCGATCGTGGGCACGGGCAGGCCGAGCAGGAGGAGCCCGCCCCACAGCGCCGCCACGAGCGACGCGAGCGCGGACAGGAACACGGGCAGGCGGCGCCAGGGCAGGCCGGGCCGGGTAGCGGGCGGGCCGCCGGCCGCGGCGAGCGGCGGGGTCGGCGTCGTCGTCACCATCCGAACGCCCGCCGCGCGTCGTCGCTCATCATCGCGGGCGACCAGGCGGGGCGGTGCGTGACGACCACCTCCGCGCGGTCGACGGCGCCGCTCGCCAGCAGCACCCGGCGCACCTCGTCGGAGAGGTACTCGCCGAGGGGGCAGGCGGGGGTCGTCGTCGTCATGGTGACGGCGGCGACGCGGCCGTGGAGCTCGACGCCGTAGACGAGGCCGAGGGACACGACGTCCAGCCCCAGCTCGGGGTCGATGACGTCGCGCAGCTGCTCGCGGAGCTGGTCGACCTCCGTGCCCGGCTCCAGCAGCGCCGTCACCGCGAGCGGCGGGCGGCTCACGCGATCCCCCCGGGGTGGTGCGGCGGTCGGCGCATGGGTGTAGTTTTCACGAGAACGATAGTAAAAACAACCGGAGGTCCCGCCGTGACACAGCCCGACGCCGTCCTCGACGTCCGCACCGAGCTCCCCCGCCACCGGCACGAGCTGATCTTCAGCACGTTCGACGGTCTGGCCGACGGCGCGGCGTTCGTCCTCGTCAACGACCACGACCCGAAGCCGCTCTACCACCAGCTGAGCGCGGAGCAGCCGGGAACCTTCACGTGGGACTACCTCGAGCAGGGCCCCCAGGTGTGGCGCGTGCGGATCGGCCGGGTCGCCGGGGGTGCGTCGTGAGCGAGCACGCCGTCCCGCCCGTCTACCCACGCGCCACCGACGAGATGTCCCGACGGCGGCGCGAGCTCGCCCCCGAGGTGCACGAGGCGTGGGACCGCTTCAGCTCGGCCGTCTTCGCCGACGGCGCCCTCGACGAGCGCACCAAGCAGCTCATCGCCGTCGCCGTCGCCCACACCACCCAGTGCCCGTACTGCATCGCGGGGCACACCCGGCTCGCCCACCGCCGGGGCGCCACGGACGCCCAGGTGATGGAGGCGATCTGGGTGGCCGCCGAGATGCGCGCCGGCGCCGCGTACGCCCACGCCGCCATCGCGCTCGAGGCGCTCGGCGGGCACGGCCACGCGCACGGCGCGAGCCAGGCCCATGGCGACGGCCAGGGCCAGACCCAGGGCCACACCCACGGCGACGGCCACGCGCACGCCCCCGGCCCGCGGGCCGACGGGTAGCGTCCGGCGCGTGGAGGCGACGATGGCCGGGCGGTACGTGGACGCCGAGGCCCCGCGCGTCGGCGGGCGCCGCGGGGAGGTCCTCGCGCTGCTGCGCGCCGCGGGCCGCCCGCTCGGCGTGCAGGAGGTGGCCGAGCGCGCCGGCCTGCACCCCAACACCGCGCGGTTCCACCTCGACCGGCTCGCGGCGGCCGACCTCGTCGACCGGACCCCCGAGGCGCGCGCGACGCCCGGCCGCCGCCGCTTCCTCTACGCCGCCCGGCCGGAGGCGGACGAGCCCGGTGGCGGCAGCCGCAGCTACGCGCTGCTCGCCGAGATGCTCACCGGGCTCGTCTCCTCCCTCGGCGGCGCGGACGAGCCGGCGACGGCCGCGGGGCGCGCGTGGGGCCGCCACCTCGTCGAGCGGGACGTGCCGTCGCGGCCCGCCTCCGCCGACGAGAGCCTGGACCGCCTCACCCGCCTCCTCGACGACGTCGGCTTCCGCCCGCAGGTGGTGCCCGCCGACGACGGCGTGGCCGTCCACCTGCACCACTGCCCCTTCCGGGAGGTGGCGACGGCGCACACCGACGTCGTGTGCGCGATCCACCTCGGGCTCATGCAGGGGGCCCTCGACGAGCTCGACGCGCCGTGGACGGCGCGCAGCCTCGAGCCGTTCGTCGCGCCGTCGCTCTGCGTCGCCCGGATCGCCGCGGCGGGCTGACGCGGGGAGCCTCACATCGGCGCGGCCGGCGCCGATCGGACAGGCGTGATCATGGACTCCGCGCCGGCCGGCGTGGACGACCCCGCCGGCCGCTGGCTCGGCGCGCACGTCGCCGACCCCGACCTCGAGCACCTCGTCCGCTGGTCGCGCGAGGCGGCGTCGATGCACGTACGCCGTGCGAGCCTGGCCGCCCTGCGCCGCATCACCGCCGTGTTCGAGGCGCACGCCGCCTACGGCTCCGACGGCGCGCGGCTCGCCGCCGAGCTCGAACCCGCCTTCGACGGATCGCTGGCCGACCTCGTCGCGACCGTCGGGCGGCTCGTCCCGCCGCGGCCGCCCGCCGACGACGAGCCGGGCGCGCCGGCCGACTGACCCGCCGCGAGGCGCTGGAGGCCGCGCCCGCGGCGGTGCTGCCCTTGGACATCTGGGGCAGGTTGCGAGCGCGCGCTCTACGGGGACACCTGGTGCAGTCGACCCTCGTCGAGTCGATAGACCCGGTCAGCCCGTGCGGCCAGTCCCGGATCGTGCGTGACGACGACCAGGGCGCACCCGTGCTCGTCGTCGTGTTCTTGTCTGAGGTCACACCGTCTGCCGCCAGTGCTGCTCAGCACTCCGGAACCGCTGCCGCTGTTCCAGCTCGTGCGCGTCCACTGGCTGCCCGCGGCGGTGTCCCTTGTTGTACACCAGGCACCCGAGCGCGAACAGCGCCCCGCCCGAGAACGTCAGAACCCCTGGTCAGAGGGGCTCTGACCAGGGGTTCTGCCGACCACTACCGGCTGGTCCCGCCAACCGGCCCTCTGTGCGCGAGGGGGGAGTTGAACCCCCACGCCCTTTCGGGCACACGGACCTGAACCGTGCGCGTCTGCCTATTCCGCCACTCGCGCGCGCCGCAGAAGGCTAGCACGCAGCGGGGGCCGTCGGCCGCCGTCGGGAGGGCCCACCGGGCACGCCCGCCGTGCACCCGCCCCCGCGCGCCGCAGGCCGCGACGCGGCTCCCGCCCGCCTCGGCGGATACGATCAGGGGCGGGCCAGGAGGCGGTCCGACCTCGGCCTGAGCGCAGACCGCACAGACCGACCCCGGGGGCTCGGCCGCCACCGGCACGACGGCGTGGCGGGCCCCGCCCGCCGGACGGCACGGGGAGGAGGTGGCATGGGAGTCCTCGACAGGTTCGAGAAGGGCGTGGAACGCGTCGTCAGCACGGCGTTCGCCAAGGCCTTCAAGAGCGAGGTCAAGCCCGTCGAGCTCGCCTCCGCCCTGCGGCGCGAGGTGGACGACCGCGCCGCCGTCGTCGGCCGGGACCGGACCGTCGTGCCGAACGAGTTCACCATCGAGCTGTCCCCCGCCGACCACCAGCAGGTCGTCGAGTGGGGCGCCGAGCCGCTCGCCGACGAGCTCGCCGAGAACGTCACCGAGCACGCCACCACCCAGCGCTACGCGTTCGTCGGCCCGGTCACCGTCGCGTTCGTCGAGAACGAGGAGCTCGAGACCGGGCGCTTCCTCGTGCGCAGCGCGACCGTCCGCGGCGCCGTCGCCCCGGCGACGACGGTCGCCGCGTCCCCGCGCCACCCGCTCATCGAGATCGACGGCCAGCGGTACCTGCTCACCGGGCCGGTCACCGTCATCGGCCGGGGCAGCGACGCCGACATCGTCGTCGACGACCCCGGCGTCTCCCGGCGCCACCTCGAGATCCGCATCACGCCCGACGGCGTCATCGCCACCGACCTGGGCTCCACGAACGGCACCTACGTGGAAGGGCACCACGTCCCCGCCGCGACCCTCGTCGACGGCAACACGCTGACCATCGGCCGCACCCGGATCCACTTCTGGACGGGCACCGGGGACGAGGAACGGTGAGCGCCGGCGCATGAGTGAGCTCACGATCACCCTGCTGCGGCTGGGGTACCTGGTGCTGCTCTGGGTGTTCGTGCTCAGCGCGATCTCCGTGCTGCGCCGGGACCTGTACGGCACGCGCATCGTCAGCCGGCGCCTGCGCCGCGCCGGGCCGGGCGGGCG
>JAAZAC010000235.1 GCA_012514545.1 Actinomycetales bacterium
AGCGACGCGAAGCCCACGGGGATCGTGGCCAGCGCGTAGAGCTCGTAGGTCGGCATGAGCGCCATGACGCCGGCCGCCACCCCGAAGCCCAGCGCGGAGCCGATGACGAGGCGCACCCGCGGCCGCTCCCGCCGCGCCGCCATGAGCGCGCCCGCGAGCGAGCCGATGGCGAGGATCGAGCCGAGGATCCCGTACTCGCCCGGGCCCTTGCCGAACTCCGTGCGGGCCATGACGGCGCTCGTCAGCTGGAAGTTGAGGCCGAACGTGCTGACCACCCCGACGACGGCCATGACGACGACGAGGTCGGTCCGGCGGCGCACGTAGCGCAGGCCGGCGCGGATCTGGCCCTTGCCGCGCTGCGAGCGCTGGGTGGGCTGCAGCTCGCTGCGGCGCATGGCGAGCAGCGCGACGATCGTGCCCGCGAAGCTCACCGCGTTGATCATGAACACCCAGCCGCTGCCGACCCACGCGATGAGGAGGCCGGCGAGGCCCGGGCCGATCATCCGGGCGGCGTTGAACGACGCGCTGTTCAGCCCGACGGCGTTGGGCAGCCGCTCGGGCGGGACCATGTCGGCGACGAAGGTCTGCCGGGCGGGGGCGTCGATGGCGGACACGCAGCCGAGCAGGCCGGCGAAGACGTACACCTGCCACAGCTGCGCGTGCCCGCCCAGCACGAGGAGGCCGAGGCCCGCGGCGAGCACGCCCATCGCGCCCTGCGTGGCGACGAGCAGCGTGCGGCGGTCCAGCCGGTCGGCGAGCACGCCGGCCCACGCCGACAGGAAGAGCGCGGGCGCGAACTGCAGCGCCGTGGTGATGCCGACGGCGATGCCGGAGTCGTCGGTGAGGTCCGTGAGGACCAGCCAGTCCTGGGCGACGCGCTGCATCCACGTGCCCACGTTGGCGACGAGGGCGCCCGCGAACCACAGCCGGTAGTTGCGGAAGGCCAGCGACGCGAAGGTGCTCCTCATTCCTCCGCCAGCCTCCGCAGCAGGACGGTGGCCTCCGCGAGGACGCGCCGCTCGTCGGCGGTGAGCCGGGCGAGCCGGCCCGCGAGCCACTCGTTGCGGCGCCGGCGCGTCTCGCGGACCTCGAGCTGGCCCGCGTCGGTGATGGACACGACCACCTGGCGGCCGTCCGTGGGGTGCTCGGCCCGCTCGACGAGGCCCGCGGTGACGAGCGCGTTGAGGGTGCGCGACATGTGCGGGGGCTGCACGTGCTCGTGGTCGGCGAGGGCCGACGGCGTCATCGGGCCGCCGTTGGCGAGCGCCGCCAGCACGGCGTACTGGCCGTCGGTGATGGCCTCGGACGAGCGCTCCTGACGGATGCGCCGGACCGCGCGCGTGACGGCGACCCGCAGGTCGCCCGCGAGCGCGCCGGGACGGCAGGCGGACGCGGGCACGGCGGGGGCCGCGGCGGGGGCGGTCTCGGCGGCAGGCATGGTAGTTATCCTAGGTCATTACCTTGGGTAACTACAGTGCGCGGCGGGTGAGGTTGCTCACCCCGGACGCGCGACGGCCCCCCGAGCCGGGCTCGGGGGGCCGTCGCGACCGGTCGGCTCAGACGCCGAGCAGGTCCCGGATCGGGGTCATGGCGAAGTAGATGACGAAGAGCACGCCGCACACCCACATCAGCGGGTGCACGTCCTTGGCCTTGCCGAGCGCCACCTTCAGCACGACGTAGGCGACGAAGCCGGCGCCGATGCCCACCGTGATCGAGTAGGTGAACGGCATGAGGACGATCGCGAGGAACGCCGGGATCGCGACGTCGACCTTGCGCCAGTCGATGCCGGTGATCTGCATCATCATGAGGAAGCCGACGAGCACGAGCGCCGGGGTCGCGGCCTCGTAGGGCACCATCGCGACGAGCGGCGCGAGGAACGTCGCCAGCAGGAACGCGATGCCGGTGACCACGGAGGCCAGGCCCGTCCGCGCGCCGTCGCCGACGCCGGCCGCCGACTCGATGTAGCTCGTGTTCGACGAGACGCTCGCCGCGCCACCCGCGGCGGCGGCGACGGAGTCGACGATGAGGATCTGCTTGGTCCGCGGCGGGTTGCCCTCCTCGTCGAGCAGGCCGGCCTCGCCACCGATGGCGACCATCGTGCCCATCGTGTCGAAGAAGTCGGCGAGCATCACCGAGAAGACGAGGAGCGCGACGGCGAGGAGGCCGATCTTCTCGATCGACCCGAAGAGCGAGAAGTTGCCGATGAGCGAGAAGTCGGGCACGTCGACCGCCTTCTCCGGCAGTGCGGGGTTCCCCAGGCCCCAGCCCGTCGGGTTGTCGTCCGACTTGCTGCCGACCTCGGCGACGGCCTCGACGACGACGGCGAGCAGCGTCGCCGACACGATGCCGATGAGGATCGCGCCGCGCACCTTGCGCACGTACAGGATCACGGTGAGGAACAGGCCGATCACGAAGACCGCCATCGGCCAGCCGGCGAGCGAGCCGTTGTAGCCGAAGGCCAGCACGGGGTTGCCCGGGCGCACGATGCCGGCGTCCACGAGGCCGATGAGCGCGATGAACAGACCGATGCCGACGCCGATCGCCGTCTTGAGCTCCTTCGGCACGGCCTTGAACACGGCCTCACGGAAGCCGGTGAGGACGAGCACGAGGATGATCAGGCCCTCGAGGACGACGATGCCCATGGCGTCGGGCCAGGTCATGCCGTCGAGGCCGGCGATCGAGAACGTGACGAACGCGTTGAGGCCGAGGCCCGCGGCGATCGCGAGCGGGAACTTCGCGACGACGCCCATCGTGATGCTCAGCACGCCCGCGACCAGGGCGGTGACGGCCGCGATCTTGGTCACGTCGCCGTCGGCGAGGAACTGTCCGGTGCCGTCGGGGGCCGTGGTGAGGATGAGCGGGTTGAGGACGACGATGTAGCTCATCGCGAAGAACGTCACCAGACCGCCGCGGACCTCGGTCCAGACGGTCGAGCCACGCTCGGTGATCTTGAAGTACCTGTCGAGAGCGCTCAGGCTGCGCTCCGGGGGGGCCGTGTCGGCCGTGTCGGGGGTGGTGGTCTGCGCCATGGCGCGGATGATGTCAGATGTCCCGGGGTGCGCAGGGAGACTTCCGCAGCGTTTTTCGCGGGTGTCGGGGGCCGTCGCCCGCGGGGGCCTCCAGGCCGCGTCGCCCGCCGCCGCGGAATCACCCGGGCCGGGGCCCGACCTCACCCGCGGAAGGTCTCAAGCGCCCTGGGGGCCCCGCCGACAGGAGGGCATGGACGTCAGCCCCCCGCTGCCCGACCAGGCCCCCGCCCCCGAGCACCCCCACGTCACCGAGCACGTGCACGCCCCCGCCGACTGGCGCGCGGACCTCTCCCCCGAGGTGCGCACCCTGGCGGAGATCGCCCTGTCGCACGCGCTCGAGATCGTCGTCGCGTCCGGGAGCCCGATGCTGCCCTTCACCGTGCTCGAGGACGACGGAGGACGCGTCCTCGCCCGGTTCGAGGGCGAGCCGCTCGCCGCGGTCGAGCGCGCCCGGGCGCACGCCCGCGCGTCGGCCGCGCGGCGCGCCGCCGTGGCCTGGGACGGCTGGCTGACCGTCGGCGGCGTGCGGCAGGACGCCGTCGTCGTGCACACGTCGGACCGCGGGCGGCCCGGCGTCGTCGTGGCCCACCGGTACAAGGAGACCTTGGAGGGCACCGTCGCCGTCGGGCGGCCGGTGCTCGTCGGCCCCGGCGACCCGGTCCTCTGAGCCCCGCCCGCGCTCGCTAGGCTTCCCGGCGTGAGCGAGCCGCGCGACGCCGTGCCCGACGCGCCCGACGGCGCACCCGCACCGGGGCCCGCGCCCGCGCCCGGGCCCGCCGGCCTCCTCGCGCCGAGCACGCTGCGGCCGCTCGAGCTCGACCTGCGCGTGGTCTTCCGTGTCGGCACCGGCCTGTGGGCCGTCGCGCTCGTCGTCGTGGGCGTCCTCGCGGCGCGCGGGACGGCCGACGCCCGGGCCGTCGCGATCTGCGCGACGGGGTTCGCCCTGGGGTTCGTGGGCCAGGCCTGGGAGGTCCGGCACCGGCGCGCGGCCCGGCGGGCGTCGGGGCCCGACGCCGGCTGAGCGCTACGCCTCGGCGGGGGCGTCCTCGACGGCCGCAGGCTCCTCGGCGGCCGACTCCCCGGTAGGCGCCTCCTCCGCAGGAGCCTCCTCCGCAGGAGCCACCTCCGCAGAAGCCTCCGCCGTCGGCTCCTCGGCGGCCGGCTCGCGCGGGACGATCTCGTACTCGGTGTCCCGCGGGGGCGCGGGCCAGTCGCTGCGCGGCGCCGGGGCGTCGGTCTCGGAGTGCGCGCCGCAGCCGTGGTCCATGCTCACCACGCGGCCGTCGTCGGGCGACCACTCGTTCGCGCACACGCCGAACGCCTGGCGCAGTGAGCCGGCGAGGAGCACGAGGAAGCCGCACGTCGAGCAGGGCTTCTCGGCGGCCACGGCGACGGGCGCCGTCGGGCCGTGCGAGCCCGTGTACCAGCGCTCCGCCGCGGCCGCGCGGCCGACCCGGGACAGCACGCGCGGGCGGCCGAGGCCGAGCTCGTCGATGGCGAGCGTGTCCGCGTCGACGTCCCCGGTCGCCTCGTAGCCCTGGTCGAGCCGCTCGTCGTCGGGCAGGTAGGGCAGCACGTCGCCGGGACCCAGGTCGCCCGGCCGCAGCCGGTCCGCCCACGGCACCCACGGCGGCGCGAGGATCGCGTCCGGGCCCGGCAGCAGCGCGACCTCGCACACCGTCGGGGTGCGCCCCCGCGGGACGCGCGCGAGCGTCACGGTCCACTGCCAGCCCCGGTAGCCCGGCATCTCGGCCGCGAACTGGTGCGCGAGCAGCCGCTCGCCCTCCACGACGACGCCGACGTGCTCGCCGACGAGGTCCGGCGCGCCCGCGACCTCCTCCGCGGCCGCGCGGGCGACGTCCACCGCGGCGCGCAGGACGGGGTCGCGGGTGCCGGTCGCCATCATCCCTCGAGGTCGTCGGCGACGGCGCGCAGCATCGTCGCGACCTGGGCGGCCCGCCGCCCGTCGGGGTAGCGGCCGCGGCGCAGGTTCGCGCCGACCGAGTCGAGCAGCTTGATCAGGTCCTCGACGATGACCGCCATGTCGTCGGCGGGCTTGCGCTGGGCGCGGGCGACCGACGGCACGGGGTCGAGGACGCGCACCGACAGCGCCTGCGGCCCCCGGCGGCCGTCGGCGACGCCGAAGTCGACGCGCGTGCCCGGCCGCGGCGCCGGCTGGCCCGCGGGGAGCGCGGAGGCGTGCAGGAACACCTCACCGCCGTCGTCGGCGGCGATGAAGCCGAAGCCACGCTCCGCGTCGAACCACTTGACCTTGCCGGTGGGCACGAGCACCTCTGCAGGGAAAGGCCGCGTCCGGTCGGGACGCGGCGCGAGCCGATTGTCCTGTCCAGGGTATCCGAGCGAGCACCCTGCCCACGGGGCCGCGGCCGGGCCGCGCGACCGGCCGACGGCGGCCGGCCCGCCTCCCGGGGGCGGGTCACCAGAGGACGGCGACCCCGATGTTCAGCACGGTCAGGGCGCCGATGCCCGCCCACACCCACGTGGGCACGGACTCGCGCTTCCGGTACACCCACGCGAGCGCCATGATCACGACGAGGATCCCGAGCTTCAGGCCGATCTTCGGGTTGTTCACGGGCTCGTCGAGCGCGTAGCGCAGGCCCACGAGGGCGACGCCGGTGACGAGCTGGGTGAGCGCGCCGTGCAGCACGAGTGCGTCGATCTTGCGGGTCTGGGACCGCCACTGCACGAGGACCCCGCCGATGATCCCGGCGAGCCCGATGAAGTGCAGCACCAGCACGAGACCCTTGACGACCTCCACGGTCCCTCCCCTTCCTCGGAGCGATTCGGCGGCACCATGATCGCACGCGCGGCGGCACGGGGCGCCCGGGGCCGTGAGCAGCCGTCGGGCCCGCCGCCGTAAGGTGGTGCGGATGGGCTTCACGCAACACCTGCGCGCGCGCGGCGAGGACGGACTCGCCGCGCTCCTCGTGCTGCGGCCGGAGCTCGCGGCGCCCCCGCCGTCGTCCGTGCGGGCGCTGGCGGCGCGCGCGAGCGGCCGGGCGGCGACCGAGCGCGTGCTCGCGGGGCTCGACGCCCTCACCCTGCAGACGCTGGAGGCGACGCTCGCCCTCGCCGGCACCGCCGCCTTCCCGGCCGGGCCGCGGGCCGCCGACGTCGCGCGGGCGGTCGGCGCGGACGACCTCGCCCCCGCGGTCGCCCGCCTCCTCGACCTCGCGCTGCTGTGGACCGACGAGTGGCCCGCCCCGGCCGACGCGCCCCTGCACCCCGCGCCCGGCCTCGACGACGTGCTCGGGCCGTACCCCGCGGGCCTCGGCCCCACCCTGGCCACGACCCTGCGCCGGCGGACCCCGCAGGCCCTCGAGCGGCTCGCGGTCGACTCCGCGCTGCCCGACGCCGAGGCGCTCGTCGCCGCCCGGGGGACGACCGCCGACGGCGAGCCCGCGCTCGTCGGGGCGCTCGCCGCCCACCTCGGCGACCCCGCGACCACCGAGCGGCTCCTCGCGGACGCCCCGCCGGGCGCGCGGCGCGTGCTCGAGGCGCTCGCGTGGGGGCCGCCCGTGGGCCAGGCGCCCCGGCCGGGCGCCAGCCCCTCCCCGGCGCGGACCGCCGTCCAGTGGCTGCTCCGGCACGGCCTGCTCGCCATGAGCGACGCGCAGCACGCGGTGCTCCCGCGGGAGGTCGGGCTCGCGCTGCGCGGCGGGCGCACCCACCGTGCGCCGGCCCTGCCGCCGGCGCACGACCCCGCGACCCCCGAGCCCGCCGCCGTCGACGCCGACGGCGCCCGGCACGCCGAGGAGGCCGTCCGCCTCGCCACGGCGCTCGTCGCGGCGTGGGGCGAGCAGCCCGCGGCGCAGGTGCGCTCCGGCGGCCTCGGGGTGCGCGAGCTGCACCGCCTCGCCGCCCGGCTGGGCGTGACCGACCAGGCGGCCGCCGTCGTCGTCGAGGTCGCCGAGGCCGCGGGGCTGGTCGCCGACGACGGCGCCGAGCAGCCCGCCCTCGCGCCGACCACCGACGCCGACCCGTGGCTCGCCGCCCCGCTCGGCGAGCGCTGGCAGACCCTGGCGCGCGCGTGGCTCGCGAGCGACCGGGCGACCTGGCTCGTCGGCTCCCGCGACGAGGGCGGCACCGCCCGCGGCGCGCTCGACCCCGAGCTGCGCCGGCCGTGGGTGCCCCGCCTGCGCGCGGCCGCGCTCGACGTGCTCGCCACGCAGGGCGCGCTCACCGCCGAGCAGGTCCTCGACGTCCTGCGCTGGCGAACGCCGCGCACGCCCCCGGCGGCGCACGCCGTCACGGCGGTCCTCGAGGAGGCGACGCTCCTCGGCGTCGTCGGCGCGGGGGCGCTCACGACGGCGGGGCGCGCCCTCCTCGCCGGCGAGGACGCGGCCGCGGCCCTCGAGGCGCAGCTGCCGGCCACGGTCGGTGAGGTGCTGCTCCAGGGCGACCTGACCGGCGTCGTGCCCGGCCGGCCCGACCCCGACCTCGCCGAGCTCCTCGACCTCGCCGCGGACGTGGAGTCCCGCTCCTCCGCGCTGACGGTCCGCTTCACGGAGGCGAGCGTCCGCCGCGCGCTCGACGCCGGGCTGACCGCCGAGGACCTCCTCGCGCGGCTCGCCCGGCACGCGCGCACGGGCGTGCCCCAGCCGCTCGAGTACCTCGTGGCCGACGTCGGCCGGCGGCACGGGCTGCTGCGCGTCGGCACCGCGACGTCGTACGTGCGCGCCGAGGACCCGGCCCTGCTCGCCGGGCTCGTGGGGGACCGCGGGCTCGCCCACCTCGGCCTGTTCGCGCTCGCGCCCACGGTGCTGGCGGCGCAGGTGCCCGCGACCGCGCTCGCGGACGCGCTGCGCGAGCGCGGGCTCGGCCCGCTCCTCGAGGGGCCCGACGGCCAGGTGGTCGTGGCCGGGCGCACGCCGCACCGCATCCGGCCGCGCCGGGGCCGCCGGGCCGCCGAGCCCGCCGCGCGCAACGCGGGCGAGCCCGAGGCGCGGGAGGGCCGCCTGCGCAAGCTCGCGTCCGACCTGCTCGTGGCCGACCGCCGCCGGGGCGACGTCGACGACGACCTCGACCCGAACGACCCGGCCGGCCCGTCGCTCGCCCTCGGCCTGCTGCGGGAGGCCGCCGAGGAGCACCGGCCCGTGTGGCTGCAGGTGGTCGGGCCGGACGGCACGGCGTCGCGCCGCCGCGTGCGCCCCCTCCGCGTGGACGCCGGACGGGTGCGGGTCCTCGACCTCGACCGGGAGGCGGAGCTGACCGTGGCGGTGCACCGGATCGTGGACGTCACGCCGTGACCGGGCCGCTCATCGTCCAGAGCGACAAGACGCTGCTGCTCGAGGTCGACCACCCGGACGCCGACGCCTGCCGCCGCGCGATCGCGCCGTTCGCGGAGCTCGAGCGCGCGCCCGAGCACGTGCACACCTACCGGCTCACGCCGCTGGGCCTGTGGAACGCGCGGGCCGCGGGCCACGACGCCGAGCAGGTCGTGTCCGTGCTGCTGGAGTACTCGCGCTACCCCGTGCCGCACGCGCTGCTCGTCGACGTCGCCGAGACGATGGCGCGGTTCGGCCGGCTGCAGCTCGTCTCGCACCCCGTGCACGGGCTCGTGCTGCACGC
>JAAZAC010000236.1 GCA_012514545.1 Actinomycetales bacterium
AGGTTCACGACCGCGCCGATGCGGGCGAAGCTCGCGCGGGCGTCGCGCGCCAGCTCGCGCAGGATGGCGGCGTCGATCGGGTCGAGGTCCCCGGGGAGCACGGACCCAAGCATGCCCGACGCCGCCCGGTCGGTCCGCGACCCCCCGCGGGTGATGACGCCCGGGGCGTCAGCCCGCGAGCGCGTCGGCGACCTGGTCGAGCGCCCAGTCGAGGTCGCCCCGCCCGATGACGATCGGCGGGGAGAGCCGCACCGTCCGCCCGTGCGTGTCCTTGACGAGCACGCGGCGGGCGAGCAGCCGCTCCGCGAGGTCGCGCCCGGTGCCGCGGCCCTCGGGCACGTCGACGCCCGCCCACAGGCCGACGCCGCGCACCTCCGCCGCCAGCCCCGTCGCGGCCATCCGGGCGAGCCGCTCCTGCATCCGCGCCCCGAGCCGGGCCGCGCGGGCCTGCATCTCGCCCGTGGCGAGCAGGTCGACGACGGCGGTCCCGACGGCGGTCGCGAGCGGGTTGCCCCCGAACGTCGACCCGTGGGTGCCCGGCGTGAGCACCCCCAGCACGTCCCCGCGGCCGACGACCGCGGACACCGGCACGATGCCGCCGCCCAGCGCCTTGCCGAGGCACACGAGGTCCGGCCGCACGCCCACGAGCTCGCACGCGAGGGTCGCGCCCGTGCGGCCGAGGCCCGACTGGATCTCGTCGGCGACGAGCAGCACGCCGGCCTCGTCGCACACCGTCCGCACGGCCGGCAGGTAGTCCGGCGGCGGCACGATGACGCCCGCCTCGCCCTGGATCGGCTCGAGCAGCACCGCGACGGTCGTCTCGTCGATCGCGGCCGCCACGGCCGCGGCGTCGCCGTAAGGGACCACGCGGAAGCCCGGCGTGTACGGCCCGAAGCCGCGCCGCGCGTCGTCGTCGGTGGAGAAGGAGACGACGGTCGTCGTGCGCCCGTGGAAGTTGCCCGCGGCGACGACGATCGTCGCCCGGTCGTCCGGCACGCCCCTGACGTCGTAGCCCCACTTGCGGGCGGCCTTCACGGCCGTCTCCACGGCCTCGGCGCCCGTGTTCATGGGCAGGACGAGCGTGGGCTCGCCGCCCGGCGCGGGGCGCAGCAGCGGACCGACGAGGCCGGCGAGGCGGTCGGCGAACACCTCGAGCCCGTCGTGCCGGAACGCGCGGGAGGTGAGCGTGAGCCGGTCGAGCTGCGCCTTCGCCGCGGCCACGAGCGCCGGGTGGCGGTGGCCGAAGTTCAGCGCCGAGTAGCCCGCGAGGAAGTCGAGGTACTCGATCCCCGCGACGTCGCGCACCCACGCGCCCTCGCCGTTCGCGATGCGCACCGGCAGGGGGCGGTAGTTGTGCGCGAGGTGACCGCCGTCGTCGGCGGCGCCGGGCGCGCCCGCCCGGGCGTCGTCGGCGACCACGTCGCCGCCCCGCTCGCCGCTGGTCCCGCCGCGCAGGGTGTCCATCACGCCTCCGGGGCCGGCCGGATCTCGAGGGTGCAGCACTTCGCGCCGCCGCCGCCCTTGAGCAGCTCCGACGTGTCGACGGCGACCGGCTCGAAGCCGTGCTCGCGCAGCTGGGCGGGGAAGTCCACCGCGGCGGGCGTGTGCACGACGTGGTAGCCGTCCGAGACCGAGTTGAGGCCCAGCACGAGGGCGTCGCGCTCGGTCGCGATGATCGCGTCCGGGAAGCGCTCGCGGAGGATGCCCTGCGAGCGCTCCGAGAACGCGCCGGGGAAGTAGGCGATGAGCGGCTGGTCCGGCGTGCCGTTGAGGGCCGTCAGCGCGGTGTCGAGGTGGTACCAGCGGGGGTCGACGAGCTCGAGCGTGACGACCTCGTGGCCGGTGAGCTCGGCGAGCTCGCGGTGGGCCCGCGGGTCCGTGCGGAAGCCCGAGCCGCCGAGGATGACGTCGCCCGCCACGAGCATGTCGCCCTCGCCCTCGTTGATCTCGGCGGCGGTGTGGGTGACGTAGCCGCGGTCGGCGAACCACTTCTGGTAGGCCGGGGCCTCGGCGGCGCGCTGCGGGTAGCGGAACTTCGCGGAGTACACGAGGCCGTCGACGACCATCGCGCCGTTGGCGGCGTAGACCATGTCCGGCAGGCCGGGGATCGGGTCGATGAGCTCGACCGTGTGGCCCCACTCGAGGTAGTGCGCCCGCAGCGTCTCCCACTGGGCGACCGCGCGCGCCGTGTCCGTGTGCCGCGTGACGTCCATCCACGGGTTGATCTCGTAGGTGACGTCGAAGTACGTCGGGCGGCACATCAGGTAGTGGCGCGGGGTGGGCGTGCGGGTCACGTGGTCGCCTCCTCGGGGGCCGGGGTGGGGCCCGGGTGGGTGGTCGGGTCGGGTCG
>JAAZAC010000237.1 GCA_012514545.1 Actinomycetales bacterium
CGTCGGTCGCCCCGTCGTCGCCCACCTCGTCGTCGGCGGCCTCGAAGATCGCGGCGAGGGCGGCGTCGACGTCGGCGTGCTCGTCCCGCGCGGCGGCCCGCCGGGCGGCGTAGCCGGCCGGGTCGTCGAGGTCCTCCGGGCCCGGCAGGAGGTCCGGGTGGTCCCACACGGCCTCGCGGGCCGACCGGCCGCCGTCGGCGGCGATCTGCGCCCACAGCCGGGCGGCGTCCCGCGAGCGGCGGGGCCGCAGCTCCAGGCCGACGAGGGTCTTGAAGGTGTCCTCGGCGGGCCCGCCCGCGGCGCGGCGGCGGCGCATCATCTCGCGCAGCGCCGCGGTGTGCGGCAGGTGCGGCTCGGCGGCGGCCGCGGTCACCTCGTCCACCCAGCCCTCGACGAGGGCGAGCGCGGTCTCGAGGCGCACCAGGGCGGCGTCCTGCTCCGGGGTCGTGTCGATGGAGAACACGCCGTCGGAGAGCGCGCTGCGCAGCGCCTCGGGGTCCGTGGGGTCGATCGAGCGCACGGACTCCTCGAGCGAGTCCATGTCGATCGTGATGCCCTGGGCGTAGGCCTCGACGATGCCGAGCAGGTGCGAGCGGAGCCACGTGACGTGCGTGAAGAGGCGGGCGTGCGCCGCCTCGCGCAGCGCCAGGAAGATGCGCACCTCGTCCACCGGCACGTCCAGCCCGGCCGCGAACTCGTCGACGTTGCGCGGCACGAGCGCCACGCCCGGGCCGTCGAGGAGGGGCAGGCCGATGTCGGTGCCGCCGAACACCTCGCGGGCGAGCGTGCCCGTCGCCTGGCCCACCTGCATGCCGAAGACCGCGCTGCCGAGCTGGCGCATCATCTGGCCGCCGACCTCGGCGGCCGGGCCGAGCGAGCTCAGCGCCTCCGGCGCCTGGGTGCGCAGGGCGCCGACGAGCGCGTCGGCGACCGACCCGGCGATCGGCTCGGTCAGCGCGCGCCAGCGGCCGAGGGTCTGCTCGACCCACTCCGACCGGCTCCACACCCGCACGGGGCCGCCGCCCGCCGGGAGGTCCGTCGCGGCGTCGAGCCACACCTCCGCCGTCGAGAACGCCGCGGCCACCGCCCGCTGCTGCGCCGCGGACACGGACGGGTCGCCCCCGGCCGCGGCGACCTGGCGGGCCAGGTCGCGCGCGATCTCCCAGTTGACCGGGTCGTCCGCGGAGCTGGCGAGGACGCGCTGGATCTGGCCGAGCACCCGCCCGAGCGCCTCCGGGTCGTCGCCGAGGCCGGCGGCGGCCGCGATGGCGTCGAGGTCGAGCGGCTGCCCGTCCGGGCCGACGAAGCCGATCGCGCTGAGGTCCGGCAGCTCGCCGCGCTCGGAGAGCTCCTTCAGCACCGCGTCCGCGTCGGGTCCCAGCATCGCGCGCAGCAGGGCGGCCCACGGGCCCTCGCGCCGTTGGTCGTCGTCGGGGGGCGGTGTGCTCATCCGGGCGGCTCCAGGTGTGGTGGGTCTCGACGTTCCACGGTAACGACTGAGATCGCTGCAGGTCGGCGCGTCGGGCCGCCGCGCGGGTGCATTCCGCTCAGGGCGCAGCGACCGACCCGTCGCGCGTGCTGGATGATGGCCCGGTGACCGAGCGTCCCTGGCCGCCCGCCGAGCCCGCCGACCCCCGGCCGTCGGGCGCGTACCCGCCGCCGACGCCGGCCGGCCCGACGCCGCCCCCGGGCCCCTACTCGCCCCCCGCCCCGGCCCCGGGCGGCTACCCGGCGCAGGGCGCCTACTCGGCGCAGGGCGCCTACTCGGCGCAGGGCGCCTACCCGGCGGCCCCGCTGGGCGCCGCCGCGCCGTCACCCGACCCGTTCGGCGCGCCCGAGCCCCTGGTCACGCCGCGCGCCCTGACGCTCTCGATCGCCACGGTGACCACCGCGCTCCTGATCGGCGGCCTGTCGCTCCTCCCGCTCCCGTACGGCGCCACCCTGCCCGGCCCGACCTTCGACACCCTCGGCGAGGAGGGCGGCGTGCCGCTCATCGAGGTGAGCGGGGCGCCGTCGTACCCGTCCGAGGGCGAGCTGCGCTTCACCACGGTGCGCGTCCGTGGTGGCGAGAACGCCCCCGTGACCGTGTACACGCTCGTCGGCGGCTGGCTCGACGGCGCCGTGACGGTCCTCCCGGTCGAGGACCTGCTGCCGCCGGACCGGACCCCCGAGGAGATCGACGAGCAGAACCAGGCGCTGATGATCTCCTCTCAGGAGAACGCCACGGTGTCCGCGCTCGAGGAGCTCGGCCACGAGGTGCCCACGGTGCTGCGCGTCGCGGACACGGTGGACGGGACGGAGGCGGCCGGCGTCGTCGAGGTGGGCGACGTCGTCGTCGCGGTGAACGGACGGCGGCTGGTCGGCTTCAGCGACCTGAGCGAGGCCATGGACGCCGTGCGCCCGGGCGAGGCGGTCGTGCTGACCGTCGAGCGGGACGGCGCCGAGCAGGACCTGGAGGTCGTCACCGTCGACGACGGGTCCGGACGCGCGCTCATCGGCGTGCTCATCGACCCGGAGTTCGACCTGCCGGTGGACGTGTCGATCCAGATCGAGAACGTCGGCGGCCCCAGCGCCGGCCTGATGTTCTCGCTCGGCATCATCAACGTCCTCACCGAGCCCGACGAGACGGGCGGCGAGCACATCGCCGGCACCGGGACGATGGACCTCACGGGCGCCGTCGGCCCGATCGGCGGCATCGTGCAGAAGATGGTCGGCTCGCGGGCCGACGGCGCGCGGTGGTTCCTCGCGCCCGTGGACAACTGCGCCGAGGTGGTCGGCAACGAGCCGGCGGGCCTGCGCGTGGTGGCCGTCGCGACGCTCGCGGAGGCGCGCGCCGCCGTCGAGGCGATCGGCGCGGGGCGCGCGGACGGCCTGCCGACCTGCGCCGACGTCGTCGGCCGCTGAGGGCCCGACGCCGAGTCGTCACCGGGCCCGGCGCCGTCCGGCCGGTCGGTCCTCCGGCGCCTCAGTCCTCCAGGGTCGCGGCGACCGCCGCGACGAGCCCGGGCACGAGGTCCGGCGCCCCGGCGACCGCGGCGTCGTCGTCGTTCGCGCGGGCGCGCACCGCGCACCACGCCTCGCCCGAGCGGAGCGCGCCGACGGCGATCCGGACGTCCTGCCGGTCGGGGTGCGCCATGAGCCAGTCGAGCGCGGCCTGCGGGTCGGCCGGCATCGCCGCCTCGGCCGCCGAGGGGAGCACGACCCGCTCGACCACCACCGCGGCCCCGTCGACCGTGGGCGGCCAGGAGATGCGGCCGAGCAGCTCCTCGAGGCCGGCCGCCTGCGGGAGCCCCTCCTGCTCGACGGACGTGAGGTGGTCGGCGTCGGCCCGGGCGGCCGCGACGACGTCGGCCGGCAGCCGGTCCGCGAGGCCCGGGTCGTCGCCGAGCGCGCGCGCCGTCCGGACCAGCGCGAACACGCGCACCGGGCCGTCCCAGCCCGCGGCGGCGACATGGCGCTCGATCTCGTGGACCGCCTGCGCGAGCCGTCCGGGCGGGGCGACGGGGGCGTCGGAGGAGGGGCTGCTCATGCCCGCCATCGTCGCACCCCGCCCCCGCGCCGTCGGCCGGTGTGGGAACCTGGGGTGCCACGGGGGCGTTGTCCCCGGTGTCCCGGCGCGCCGGGACGGCCGCCTCGCCGACCGACCGAAGGACTGCTGTGACGTTCGCATCCCCGCCGCGGACCGCCGCGCCGCGCCCGCGCCGCCGAGGCGCGCTCGGCCCGACCATCGTCGTGCTGGTGGTCCTCGGCCTGCTGCTCATGCTCACGGCGCAGCTGTGGACCGAGTGGCTCTGGTACGACGCCCTCGGCTACCTCGACGTGCTGCGCACCGAGTGGGTGACGCGCGCGCTGCTGTTCCTCGCCGCGTTCGTCGTCATGGGCGGTGCGGTGTACGCGTCGCTCACCATCGCGTACCGCACCCGGCCGGTCTACGCGCCGTCGACGCCGGAGCAGGCGTCGCTCGACCAGTACCGGGAGATGATCGAGCCGCTGCGGCGCCTCGTCATGATCGCCGCGCCCGCCGTCCTCGGGTTCTTCGCCGGGATCGCCGCGGCCGCGCAGTGGCGGACCGTGCTGCTCGTGCTCAACGCCGAGGAGTTCGACGTCGCGGACCCGCAGTTCGGCGTCGACCTGTCCTTCTACGTTTTCACGCTGCCGGCCGTGCGGTTCGTCGTCTCGTTCCTCATGGCCGTCGCGAT
This sequence comes from Actinomycetales bacterium, assembly GCA_012514545.1. Taxonomy (GTDB): domain Bacteria; phylum Actinomycetota; class Actinomycetes; order Actinomycetales; family Cellulomonadaceae; genus Actinotalea. The sequence goes on from JAAZAC010000237.1 coordinate 4,200, forward strand.
CATCTCGGGGATCACCGCCGTCGCGACCCAGTACCTGTACGGCGGGCTCCGGTTCGGCTCCGGCCCCGGCGACCGGACGACGCGGGCGGCCCGCCTGCAGCTCGGCATCACGGCCGCCGTCGTCATGCTGCTCATCGGCGCCAACTACTGGCTCGACAGGTACTCGATCCTCACGCGGGCGGGCGGCGGCAACGTCGCGGCGGGTGCGTCGTACACGGACGTGCACGCCGTCCTGCCGTCGAAGATCATCCTCGCGGTCGTCGCGGTGCTCGTCGCGGTGCTCTTCGTCGTCGCCGCGCTGCGGGGGACGTGGCGGCTGCCCGCCGTCGGCGTCGGGCTCATGGTCGTGTCCGCGATCGTCATCGGCGGGATCTACCCGGCGATCGTGCAGCGCTTCCAGGTGCAGCCGAACGCGCGCGAGGCAGAGGCGGAGTTCATCCAGCGCAACATCGACGCCACGAAGGCGGCGTTCGGGCTCGAGGACGTGCAGGTCAGGCGGTACGACGCGACCCTCCAGGGCACGCCCGGCGCGCTGCGCGAGGACGCCGAGACGACGGCGAGCATCCGCCTCCTCGACCCGGCGATCGTCAGCAACTCGTTCCGCCAGCTGCAGCAGAACAAGCAGTACTACAACTTCCCCGACACGCTGTCCGTGGACCGCTACCGGATCGAGGGCGAGTCGCGGGACACGGTCATCGCGGTCCGCGAGCTCGACCTCAACGGCCTCGGCGCCGGCCAGCGGACCTGGGTGAACGACCACATCGTGTACACGCACGGGTTCGGCGTCGTCGCGGCGTACGGCAACACGACGGCCACGGACGGCCGGCCCGCGTTCTACGAGGGCGGCATCCCGTCGCGCGGCTCCCTCGGCGACTACGAGCCGCGCATCTACTTCGGCCAGCAGAGCCCGACGTACTCGATCGTCGGGGCGCCCGAGGGGGCGCCGCCGGCCGAGCTCGACTACCCCGACGACGACGCCCCGGGCGGCCAGGTCAACACGACGTTCCCGACGCACGAGATCGAGGCCGGGCCGAGCGTCGGCAACCTCTGGAACAAGCTGCTCTACGCGCTGAAGTTCGGCGACGAGGAGATCCTCTTCGCGGGGAACGTCACCGAGGAGTCGCAGATCCTCTACGACCGCCACCCGCGCGAGCGCGTGGCCAAGGTCGCGCCGTTCCTCACGCTCGACACCCGCGTGTACCCGGCGGTCGTGGACGGCCGGGTGCTGTGGATCGTCGACGGCTACACGACCGCCGACCAGTACCCGTACTCCTCGTCGCGCGCGCTGGAGGAGGTCACGACGGACTCGCTGACGGCGTCGTCGGACACGATCGCCGCGCTCGCCCCGCAGCAGGTCAACTACGTGCGGAACTCGGTGAAGGCGACCGTCGACGCGTACAGCGGCGAGGTCACGCTCTACGAGTGGGACGCCGAGGACCCGGTGCTGCAGGCGTGGAGGAACGTCTTCCCCGACATCGTGCGGCCGATGAGCGAGATCAGCGGCGACCTCATGAGCCACCTGCGCTACCCGGAGGACCTGTTCAAGGTCCAGCGCAACCTGCTCGCGACGTACCACGTGGACACCGCGGCCGAGTACTACTCGGGCCAGGACTTCTGGGCGAACCCGCAGGAGCCGGTGAGCGGGCGCGGCACCCAGCCGCCGTACTACCTGACCCTGAAGATGCCGGACCAGGACGAGCCCACGTTCTCGCTGACCAGCGTCTTCATCCCCGGCGGCAACACCGACCGCAACGTGCTCACGGGCTTCCTCGCGGTGGACGCGGAGCCCGGGAACACGCCGGGGGAGCGCCGCGAGGGCTACGGCCAGCTGCGGCTCCTCGAGCTGCCGCGCGACTCGACGGTGCCCGGCCCGGGGCAGGTGCAGAACACGTTCCGGTCCAACCCGGAGGTGTCGCAGAGCCTCAACGTGCTCCAGCTCGGCAACTCCACGGTGGTGAGCGGCAACCTGCTCACGCTGCCCGTGGGCGGCGGCCTGCTGTACGTGCAGCCGGTGTACGTCCAGTCGTCGGGCGGCACGCGGTTCCCGCTGCTGCAGCGCGTGCTCGTGTCGTTCGGTGAGGAGATCGGGTTCGCGGAGACGCTCGCCGAGGCGCTGGACCAGGTGTTCGGCGGTGACGCCGGCGTGGACGAGGTCGAGCCGGGCGACGACGCCGAGGACGTGCCGGACGCGCCCGTCGACGGCGAGCCGGGCGACGAGCCCACCGACGAGCCGACCGACGAGCCGACCGCGACGCCGACGGCGGAGCCGTCCGACGGCCCGACGGTGCCGGCCGACGCGCGGGCCGCCCTGCGCGACGCCCTGCGCGACGCGGCCGCCGCGATCGAGGCCGGCCAGGCGGCGCTCGCCGAGGGCGACTTCGCGGCGTACGGCGAGGCGCAGGACGCCCTGCAGGAGGCGCTCGAGCGGGCGATCGCGGCCGAGGCCGCGCTCGGCGGCTGAGGCCTCGGGGGCCGGTTCGCCGGCTCCCCGAGCGCGCCCACGCGGGGGCGGTCGAGGCTGTGCGCCCTGGGTGAACTGATTTGGCCCGTCCCGCGCGCGTCGCGTATGGTGGCAGGGCCGACGCGGGGTGGAGCAGCTCGGTAGCTCGCTGGGCTCATAACCCAGAGGTCGCAGGTTCAAATCCTGCCCCCGCTACGAACGAAACCTGAGAACACGGGTTTCATCGAGAGCCTCCCGGGGATCACCGGGAGGCTCTCGTCGTCTCCGGGCCCGGTGGCCTGCACCGACGCAGCTGCCCCGAGCCACGCCGCCGACAGCGCGCTGCGCCGGGACGCCTCCGCCACGCCCTTCCCGCCGGTCCGTGCCCACCCGGTGCCCATGCACCGCGAACGCGCCCACCTCCTGCCACCCCCGCCCCGACCAGGGCGAGCGCACCACCTGAGCGAACGGGCAGGTGTGCACCTGGTGTGCGGCGACTGCGCGTGCCCGCACACCCCGGACGGTGCCCCTGCGGACGCGGCCGACCAGGCCGCCGAGCACAGGAGCGACACCATGGCCGGCACCACCCTGACCCGAGGCCTGGACAGGGACGAGTGGCTCGACCGCCCCACCCTCGCCAAGCTCATGGGCAAGGCCGAAGACACCGTCCGCCGCATCCAGCGCGAGCACCAACTGCCCACCCGGCTGGGCCCCAACAACTGCGTCCTGCTGCGCCTGGGCGACTTCATCGACCTGGGCCGCATCCCCACCAGCGTCCTGGACCCCCAGATCAGTGCCCGAGAGGTCGCCGACGCCATCGCCCTGCGCGCCGAGCTGGAGGAGCTGCGCCGTGCACACGCCGAGCTCCTCGGCCGCTACGCCCAGCACACCGAGCTCGTCGCCGACCTGCGCGCCCACCTGGCCACCCAGGCCGCCTACATCGCCGACCTGCGAGCCGCCGCGGAGCGTGCCCGATGAGCGCGCCCCTTCGCCTCGTGCCCACCCTTCGCGCCGAGCCCGCCCACCCCCTGATCGCCCTGACCGACGGCGCCCCCGTCCTGGCCGACGACGCCGACACCGACCTGGTGGACTTCGTCAACACCGGCACACGCGTCCTCGAACCGTCCACCGACCCCGACACCGTCACCCCGGCGACCATGCAGCTCGCCTGGTTCGTCCACCACGTCGGCGACGCCCACCGCACCGGCGGTGACCGCTCGGACAACCTCGCCTCCCACATCGGCCGCTGGGTCCTGCCGTTCCTCATCGAGCTCGCCCACACCAAGCCCCAGGCCGAGCGCGGCGTCGCAGACCTGTGGGTCGCCGAGGCCGAGGCGCTGACCCGGATCCTCGCCGGCGCCCAGCCCATGCCCGCCGCCACCGTCGCCGGGGATCTGCTCGGCCGTCGCGCCCTCGCCTGCGTGTGGCTGCGCATCCTCGACGCCGGCAACGTGTGCCACGGCGGCGCCCAGGCCGTCACCGACGCGATCGCCCACCGCCGCCTGGTCACCCATCGCGACCACGCCGGGCACGTGCTCGTGCACACCGCCGACCTGCGTGGCGCCGGCCTGCTCATCGAGAAGGACACGCCGCACGGGGTCTGCCGCGACCACGCGGGCAACGTGCTCTTCCCCTTCAAGCAGGCGATGACCCGCGCCGCCAACCTCGGCGCCCACCTGCGCGGCAACTTCGAGGCGCTGCGCCCCATCACACCCCTGGACGGCGACCTCGCCCGCCCAGGCCGCGACGACCCCGGCTACATCCCGCTGGACACCATCCACGCCCTCGGGTCGCATCTGGCACCCGTGCACCAGGTCGTGCTATGGCTGCTGCGTCTGATGGGACTGCGGATCGGCGAGGCGTACGGCCTGCTCGTCTCTGACCTCGCCTACGACGCCGACGCCGAGGCATGGACCCTCGCGATCGCCAAGCAGGGCGGACGCCGAGCCACCGTGCGCAACACCGTCACCGGCAAGCTCGAGCGCCGCGACAGCAAGCCGGACACCAAGACCCCCCAGTCGCACCGCACCGTACGCGTCCCGGACCACCTCGCCCGGACCCTGTGCGACCTGGTCGCCATCTTCCACACCGACGAGGACGGCACCGTCGACACCCGGGCGCGGCTGATCCCGGGCCTGCGCAAGGACGACGCCACCGGCGCCGACGCATTCCGCCACGCGCTCGACAGGGCCATCGCCCGCGCCGGTGTGCCGCGGTTCCGCCCCCACGACCTGCGCGGCTCCCTGATCACCGACCTGAAGAACGCCGGCGTCAAGAAGCGCATCCGCACCTACTACGCGGGGCACGCCAAGAAGGGCAGCGTCCACGACGGCTACGACGACGGCGTCCCGGTCCGCCTCCAACTGAGGGCCACCCGCGTCCTGGACCAGCTCCTCGCCGAGCTCAGCCTCGACCAACTCGTCGTGGCGACCGAGCACCAGCAGAGCTGGGGACGCGACACCCGGACAGGTCGGCGCGCCGACTCAGTCCGCCGCCGCCTGCGCGAGCGAGGCTGGGAAGCCACGCCGGAGGGCTTCGCGCCCGACGACGTCGTGATCGACACGGCCGAGGCCGCGCGCATGCTCGGCGTGTCAGTCGTGGAGATGCGCCGCCGCTTCGCCAGCGGCGAGGTCCGCGCCGCCCGCGTGATGCGCGGCAAGCGACCCGTGTGGCTCACGACCGTCCGAGACCTGCAGGACGCAGCCGACAACGACGCCGCCACCACCCTCAAGGACCTCGCCGAAACGACGGGCCTGACCTACCACCAGGCCAGGACGCTGTGCATCCAGACCGGGGTGCTCGACCCGACCGCCGACCGCGGCACGCGGGTTCGGCTCACCGGCGACCAGGTCGCACAGGTGCTCGACGAGATCGCCAGGCGGGACGCGCTCAGCAAGCACGTCATGGACCTGCCTGCCGCATCCCGAGCGCTCAACCTGCCCATGGGTCAGGTGGAGAAGCTCTACCGCTCCAAGCGACTCGAGCGCGCGCCAGACCCGGTCGGGCGGCGTCGACGCTTCGTCACCCGGGCCTCAGTCGAGGCGTACGCCGCGAGCGTCACGATCGCACCCGCGCAACCGGGCGACCGGTACGTCCCCTCGGGAATCGCCGCCGAGTGTCTGCAACTGACCCGACACGAGCTGTCCGAGGCGATGAGCAGCGGGAGCCTGCGGGCGACGACGATCAGCCGCCGCCAGCACGTCAGCCTCACGGACGCCCTCAGCCTCGCCGAGCAGCAGCACCTTGGGGAGACCACCA
>JAAZAC010000238.1 GCA_012514545.1 Actinomycetales bacterium
AACGGCAGCTCGCCGCCCGGCGTGAAGATGCGCAGCCGGTAGTCGGCGGCCGGGTCGGTCGCGGGGAGCACGAACGTCGTCTCCGACAGGTTCGTCCACCGCGCGAAGGCGGCCATCGCGTCGTCGGACAGGCCGTCGGCGTCGAGCACGACGGCGACCGGGTTGCCGAGGTAGGGCTCGGCGGTGAAGACGTCGACCTGGGCGAAGTCACGCGTGCGCATGCGGCCATCCTGGCCCCCGACGCCGCGGCCGCCCACGGATTTCGGCGCCGGCTCAGCCCTCGCCCGCGGCGTCGAGCGCGGCGCGGAACGCCTCGTGCGCCGCGTCGCCGAAGGGCACGAAGCGGGCCAGCTCGACCGAGGCGCCCGGGTGCGCGTCCGCCCACGCCCGGGCGGCCGCCACGGCGATGCGCGCGACCTCGCGCACGTCCCAGCCGTAGACGCCGGCGCTCACGGCGGGCAGCGCGACGGAGCGCGCGCCGAGGTCGGCCGCGACGTCGAGCGAGCGCGTGAAGCACGAGGCGAGGAGCGCCGGGTCGGTCTGCCCCGCGTGCCGGTTGGGCCCGACGGTGTGGATCACCCAGCGGGCCGGCAGGTTGCCGGCGCCGGTCGCGACGGCGTCGCCCACCGGCAGCCCGTCGGGCAGGCGCGTGCGGCGCAGCTCGCGGCACTCGGCCAGCAGGGCCGGCCCCGCGGCGCGGTGGATCGCCCCGTCCACGCCCCCGCCGCCGAGCAGCGACGAGTTCGCGGCGTTGACGATCGCGTCGACCTCCTGCGTGGTGATGTCCCCGGGCACGGCCTCGATGCGCATGAGGCGATCCTGCCCGCCCGCGCCGGGTGCCGCGAGGCCCGGAGGCCGCGCGAGGGCTTAGGGTCGAATCGATACGTGCAGGCGCGCCCGACCGGCGCGCGGACGACCACACCGGGAGCAGACAACCATGCAGCACCGTCGCATCGGCGACCGTCTCGTCAGCGCGATCGGCCTCGGTGGCATGCCGATGTCGATCGAGGGCCGGCCGGACGAGGCCCGAGCCATCCGGACCATCCACGCCGCGCTCGACGCGGGCGTGACCCTCATCGACACCGCCGACTCGTACCACCTCAACCCGACCGACGTCGGGCACAACGAGCTCCTCATCGCGAAGGCGCTCCGCCTGGCCGGCAAGGGTCCGGACGACGTCCTCGTCGCCACCAAGGGCGGGCACCGCCGCCCGGGGGACGGCTCCTGGTACGTCCAGGGCGACGCGGCCTACCTCAAGAAGGCGTGCGAGGCGTCGCTGCAGCGCCTCGACGTCGAGGCCATCGGCCTCTACCAGTTCCACCGCCCCGACCCGGCGGTGCCCTACGAGGAGTCGGTCGGCGCGATCCGCGACCTGCTCGACGAGGGCAAGATCCTCATGGCCGGCATCTCCAACGCGAACCCCGACCAGATCCGGCTCGCGCAGGAGATCCTCGGCGGCCGCCTGGTGAGCGTGCAGAACCAGTTCTCGCCGCGGTTCCGCAGCAGCGAGCCCGAGCTGCGGCTGTGCGACGAGATGGGCATCGCCTTCCTGCCGTGGAGCCCGTTCGGCGGCATCGCGCGCGCGGGCGAGGTCGGCGCCGCGCACGCCGCGTTCGGCGAGATCGCGGCGGAGCGCGGCGTGAGCCCGCACCAGGTGGTGCTCGCGTGGATGCTCGCGAAGTCGCCCGTCGTCATCCCGATCCCGGGCGCCAGCCGGCCCGAGAGCATCCTCGACTCGGTGAAGGCGGTCGACCTCGAGCTGACGCCGGAGGAGCTCGCCCGCCTCGGCTGAGCCGCGCCGCCGGGCAGCCACCCTCCCCGCAGAGTGGAACGATCCGCCGGCATCTCGTTCCACTCTGGGCCGCACGACCTCAACTCGTTCCACTCTGCGGGGGGCAACGGGCGGCGGCCCGTTCCGGGCACGTCTGTCCGACCGGGCTGCCACGATGTGGCCGTGCCGGTCGACGCCACGAGCCGCCCGCGCCCGGCGGTCACGGAGGCCACGCACGCCGGCGCGGTCCGGGCGTCCGCGGACGCGCTCGCGGCCCGCGCCGCGCGGGCGGGCCTCGAGGCGCGCGTCCCGACGTGCCCCCGCTGGCGCGTCGCCAACCTCGTCGCGCACCAGGGGATGGTCCACCGCTGGGCCGCGAGCAACCTGCGCCAGGACGGCGAGCGGATCCCGAGCATGTCGGAGATCCTCCGCGTCGTGCCGCCGGCCGAGCTCCTCGACTGGTTCTCCGCGGGCGTCGAGGAGCTCCTCTCGGCCCTGACCACGGCCGACGCCGACGTGCGCGCCATGGTCTTCCTCCGCGACGCCCCGGCGCCGCGCGCGTTCTGGGCCCGCCGCCAGGCGCACGAGACGACCGTCCACGCCACCGACGCCCTCGCCGCCGTCCTCGACCGCCCACCGCGCGCGGACGAGGTCGACGTCGACCCGCTCCTCGCCCTCGACGGGGTGGACGAGCTGCTCGCCGGGTTCGTGACCCGCGGCCGCAGCCGCTTCTGCGAGGTCGCCGCGCCGGTCCGCCTCGCCGTCGTGCCCGACGACGCCCCCGCCCCCGACGACGACGGCCCCCTCGCCTGGGTCCTCGACGTCACCGAGGACGCGATCACCACCCGCCGCACGACGCCGGACGACGCGCGCGCCGCCGCGGACGCCGTGTTCCGCGGCACGCCGGCCCAGCTCTACCTGGGCCTGTGGAACCGGGGCGACGAGGTCGTCGAGGAGGGCGAGCGCGGCCTGCTGCCCGCCTGGGCGCAGAGCGTGCGCATCTCCTGGAGCTGAGCGCCGGGCCTGCCGGACGGGGCCGGGCGTGCCCGTGCGGCTACGCCTCGAGCAGGATCGTGAACGGCCCGTCGTTGACGAGCTCGACCTGCATGTAGGCGCCGAACACGCCCGTCGCGACCTCGACGCCCTTCGCGCGCAGCGCCTCGACGACCGCGTCGACCAGCGGCTCGGCCACCGGCCCGGGCGCGGCGCCGTTCCACGACGGCCGCCGGCCCTTGCGCGTGTCCGCGTAGAGCGTGAACTGGCTGACGACGAGCACGGGCGCCCCGACGTCGAGCACCGACGTCTCGTCCCGCAGGATCCGCAGGTCCGCGATCTTGCGGGCGATGAGCTCCACCTGCTCCGGCCCGTCGTCGTGCGTCGCCGCGACCAGCGCGACCAGGCCCGGCCGGTCGATGCTCCCGACCACCTCGCCGTCGACCGTGACCGACGCGCGGGTCACCCGCTGCAGGACCGCCCTCACCACTGCCCTCCGACGTCCACGTCCGCGTCCGCGCGCCCGAGCGGCGCGTGGACCTCACCCACCGGCACGCCGTGCCCGAGCACCGGCGTCCGGCCGATCTCCCTGATCCCCCGCAGCGCCGCCTCGGCCGCGGGCTCGAGCGCGCCGCCCGGTGCCGCCGCCTCCAGCGCCGCCTCGAGCGCGGCCGCGAGCACGGCCGCCCGGGGCCGCGCCGAGCCGTCCGCGACCTTGAACGCGACGCCCGTCCCGTCGGGCAGGCCGGCCGCGTAGACGCCCTCGGCGCCGTCCTTGGCGACGAGGCCCGGCCACGCCTGCATGAATCGCGTGACGTCCCGGCCCGGCCCGCCGACGAGGTCCGGCCGCGCGGCCATCGCCCGCCCGACCCGCGCGACGGCGTCGGCCCGCCCCGGCTCCGCGGCCGCCGCGGCGACCAGACCGAGCGCCCGCGCCAGGCCGCGCACCGTCGTCGAGAGCAGGGGCGCCCCGCAGCCGTCCACCGTCACGTCCCGCACGCCGACGCCGGTGAGGCGCTCGACCGTCGCGCGCACCCGCCGCTGCAGCGGGTGGCCGGGGTCGCGGTAGGTGGCGGCGTCCCAGCCCTGCGCGACGCAGGTGGCGAGCATCGCCGCGTGCTTGCCCGAGCAGTTCTGCGTGATCGGCTCCGGCCCGCGGCCGCCGAGGCGCCACGCGAACGCCGCACCCGCGTCGAGCGGCAGGTCGGCCGTGTTCTGCAGGTCCGCCTCGGTCAGCCCGGCGCCCGCGAGCACCCGGCGCACCACCGCGAGGTGCGCGTCGGTTCCGGAGTGGGACGCACACGCGAGCGCGAGCCCCTCGTCGTCGACGTCGAGGCCCGCCTCGAGCGTCGCCACCGCCTGCAGCGGCTTCACCGACGAGCGCGGCCAGATCGCCGCGTCCGGGTCGCCGACCTGCAGCAGGACCGACCCGTCGGGCCGCAGCACGACGAGGTGGCCGAGGTGCACGGACTCCACCCGGCCGCCGCGCACGACGACGGCGAGCGGCCCGGGAGCGCTCCGGCCCGTCACCTCACCAGCCACCGTAGGGACCGCCGGACCCGCCGGACCGCGGGCCGCGGGAGCCGGACCCGCCGGAGTACGGGCGGATGGCGGGCCGCACGTCGGCGAGGTAGACCCCCGCCGCGACCGCGGAGCCGAGCGCGAGGAACGAGAGGAAGCCGAGGCCGACGGGCGGCGGCAGCGCCACGAACGCCACGGCGGTGGCGGCGGCGAGCACCCACACCCAGAACTGCTTGGTCCGCTTGCCGCCGGCCGCGTACGCCCGCGCGGGCCGCCGGGCGGCGTCGACGAGCGCGTAGACGCTGAGCACGAAGACGACGACGTAGAGGAGCAGGTAGACGAGGGCCTGGGCGGTGCCGATCACGAGGCGAGCCTACGAGCCCGGGCGCACGATCGGCGCACCCACAGCAGGCCGGCCGCCGAGCCCCCGGGCGACCTCGCCGCGCGGGCCGGGCCGGTCGACGGACACGCCCTCGGCGGGCACGACCGTCTCCTGCGCGGCCGCCACGTCGCCGCCCTCGCACGCGACGGTCAGCGCGGCGTCCTCGGGCAGGCCGCGCTTGACGACGGCGAGCGCGATCGGGCCGAGCACGTGGTGCCGCGCGACGGAGGTGACGTGCCCGACGGGCCGACCGGCGTCGTCGTGCACGTCCGCGCCGGGCTCGGGCAGCAGGTGCCCGGACCCGTCGAGGTGGAGCATGACGAGCCGCCGCGGGGGCCGCCCGAGGTTGTGCACCCGCGCGATCGTCTCCTGCCCCCGGTAGCAGCCCTTGTGCAGGTGGACGGCGGTGCGCAGCCAGTCGAGCTCGTGCGGGACGGTGCGGTGGTCGACCTCGCGCGCGGCCCGCGGGCGCCAGGCCGCCACGCGCAGCGCCTCGGCGGCCCACGTCCCGGCCAGCCGCCACCCGGCCGCCTCGCGGGCCGCGACCTCCTCGGCCAGCCGCTCCCGCGGGACGAGCACGACCCGCCAGGCCCGCTCGCTCCCGGGGTGGTCCGCCGACGCCGCGCCGTACCGCGTGCCGCCGGGGGTCACCCCGGGCCACGGGTCGCGCCACGTGACGGGCTCGCCCTCGGCGCCCTCGGCGTCGACGGGCTCGCCCAGCGCGGCCCACTCGGCGGTGCCGTCGGCGACCTCGACGCGCAGCATGAACCGCATCGAGTCGAGCCAGGCGGCGAGCGCCGCCGCCGCGCCGGCCTCCGTGAGCAGCCAGGTGCGCTCGCCGTCGTCGACGACGCCGGCCGCGAACTCGACGTGGCCGTGCGGGCTGAGCACGAGGGTCTCGGTGGAGACGCGCGGCGCGAGGTCGGCGAGCGCCTGCGACGTGATGTTGTGCAGCCAGCCGTGCCGGTCCGGGCCGGCGACGGTGACGACCCCGAGGTGGGACAGGTCGACGACGGCGGCGCCCGCCTCGAGCGCGCGCTGCTCGCCCGTGGGGTCCCCGTAGTGCCAGGCGACGCCGGCGTCGGGGCCGGTCCCGGCGACCGCGCCGGGGCGCGCGAGGAGGGGGCTGCGCGGGCCGCTCACCGCTCGCTCCTCGCTCATCGCTCGCTCCTCGTCAGCCGGGCGGACGCGTAGGACTGCAGCGGCTCGCCGAACGCGGCGATGTCCCAGGCCCACAGGAGCGCGCCGTCGACGAGCCCGTAGAGCCGGGTGGCGGCGTTGACCTCCGCCGCGTCGGGGGTGCGGGCGATGAGGTCGCTCGCGAGGTCGATGCGCCCGCCCCCGACGATGCCCGCGTAGAGCGTCAGGTGCCCGGCGGGGTCGATGAGCAGCAGCTCGACGGGGTCCTTGCCGTCGGGGGTGTCCGCCGGCCGCTCGGGCGGCACCCGCCAGTACCCGGACTCCGTGGACCAGACGATCCCGCGGTCGCCCTCGCCCTCGCCCTCCTCCGCCAGCCACAGGGTGGACGACCACCGCAGGTACGGGCCGCCGTCGTGGTCGACGAGGATCTCCTGCCGGACGCGCGCCTCGGGGATCGTCGGGTAGACGACGACGCCCGCGCCCTCCCACCGGCCGACGAGCCATGCGAGCGGGTACACCTCGGGGGCCAGGCCGCCCGGGATCGGGAAGGGCACGGTCAGCGCTGGCCCTTGTAGAGCTTGTACACGGCGTACCCGGCGAACCACCCGATGGTCAGCGCGGCCGCCACGAGCAGACCGATGAAGAACGCCTCGAGAGCGAGCATGCCCTCGATCCTACGGCCGGCCCGCGGCGACGGCGTGGACGGCACCGCGACGGCACCGGCGGGGCGCCGTCCGGGCGCCGCGCCCGCCCCCGCCCGACGGCGGCCGCTACCCTCCCCCCATGCGTCCCCTGGTGGTGAAGACGACGGCCGGTGCCGACCGCCCGGAGGCCTGCAACCAGGCGTTCACGGTCGCCGCCGCGGCGGTGGCGGCGGGCGCGCGGGTCTCGCTGTGGCTGACGGGCGAGGCGGCGTGGTTCGCGCTGCCGGGCCGGGCCGCGGAGTTCGAGCTCCCGGAAGCGACCCCGCTCGCCGAGCTGCTCGACGTGGTGCTCGCCGAGGGCACCGTCACCCTCTGCACGCAGTGCGCGGCGCGGCGCGGCATCACCGCCGACGACGTGCTGCCGGGCGTGCGCATCGCGGGCGCCGCGGTGTTCGTGGCGGAGACCCTGGAGCCGGACGCGCAGGCGCTCGTCTACTGACGAGCACGGCCGCGCACGGACGCGCGGCGACCGTGGACCGCACGGCCGGCCGTCGGCGCCGGGCCGCTCAGCGGACGAGCACGCGCCCGACGACGTACACGAGGATCCCGCTCACCGCGACGGGCAGGACGACCACGGTGAAGGCGGCGGCCCGGCGTCGGAGGGCGGGCAGGCGGTCGAAGAGTGCGTGCAGCGCGGCGACGAGGATCCCCATGGCGAGGCCGAGCACGGCGCCGACCGCGGGGCCGAGCTCCGCCATGACGGCGCCCACCGCGCCGCCCCCGACGACGGCCGCGCCCGACGTGACGAGCGCCCCGAGCCACGGGCCGAGCGGCATCGCGGAGACGGCCGCGGCCACCGCGAGCGCGACGGCCGCGCTGACGACGAGCGCCGTGCCGTCGTGGCTGCGCTCCGCCGCGATCCAGCCCGCCGACGACGCGGCGACGAGCACGCCCGTGACGGTCCCGGCCACGGAGTCGACGAGCCGGTGGCGGCCGTCCTGGCGCGCGAGCTCGTTGACGAACGCGAGCAGCACGGCGAGCGCCACGACGACCGGCAGCTCCTCGAGGTACGGCTGGGTGCGGGTGGCGGTCACGACGACGACCGCACCGGCCCCCCCGAGCGCGATGACGACGGAGGAGCCGAGCACGTTGGGCAGCCCGAGGAGGATCGGCCAGCCCGCGGCGATCGCCAGCGCGAGGAGCCCGGCGGCGACGACCACGGGCAGCTCGCCGGCGGCCTCGAGGACGCCGGCGCCGACGACGAAGGACGCCACGGCCATGAGCGCGGCGAGGACGGCGGTGAGGACCGCGCGGGTCGAGACCTCCATCAGGCGGTCCGGCGGTCGGCGGGGTGCGGCACGGGGGCAGTCTCCCAGATCACGGTGCTGGTACGCGCCACCGCGGGTGCACGTCGGAGTTGTACCGTGGGCACACAGCCGACCGCAGGAGGGCCCCACCGGTGGCAGACCTGTTGCTGCTGACACCCAGCGCCGGGGGCTCCGCGCAGGTGCTCCCGGCCCTCGGGCTGCTCAGCCACCGGGTCCGGGTGCTGCCCGTCGAGCCGTCCGCGCTCCTCGACGCCCCGGACTCGGACGTCCTGCTGCTCGACGCGCGCCGCGACCTCGCGACGGCCCGCTCGACGTGCCGCCTGCTGCGCGCGACGGGCCTGTCGATCCCGCTCGTCCTCGTCCTCACGGAGGGCGGGCTCACGGTGGTCACCGCGGAGTGGGGCGCGGCCGACATCCTGCTCGAGCACGCCTCGCCCGCGGAGGTGGAGGCGCGGCTGCGCCTCGTCATGGAGCGGGGCGGCGCGCAGGAGGAGGACGAGGTCGCGGAGATCTCCTCGGGCGACCTCACGATCGACGCGAGCGGCTACGTGGCGCGGGTGCGCGGCCGCCCCCTGGACCTGACCTACAAGGAGTTCGAGCTGCTCAAGTACCTCGCCCAGCATCCCGGTCGGGTGTTCACCCGCGCGCAGCTCCTCCAGGAGGTCTGGGGCTACGACTACTACGGCGGCACGCGGACGGTGGACGTGCACGTCCGGCGTCTGCGCGCGAAGCTCGGGCCGGAGCACGAGCAGCTCATCGGCACCGTGCGCAACGTCGGGTACCGGTTCGAGCAGCCGCGCGAGCGCCGCACGCCCGACGACGCGTCCGTCGCCACGCCGGCGACCCCCGCGGAGTGAGCGGGCCCGGACGCCCCGAGCGCGCGGGGCGCACGACGCTGTTCGACCGGCTGTCGTCGGGCAGCGAGAGCAACCTCCTCGACACCCTGCGCACCGAGAAGGCGGGTGGCGTGCTGCTGCTCGCCGGCGCGCTCGTCGCGCTCGCGTGGGCGAACTCCCCGTGGCGCGACGGGTACCAGGCGATGCGCGCCGCGGTGGTGGGCCCGGCGGCGCTGCACCTCGACCTGTCGCTCGAGCACTGGGCCACCGACGGCCTGCTCGCGATCTTCTTCTTCGTCGTCGGGCTGGAGCTCAAGCGGGAGATGGTCGACGGCGAGTTGCGCCGGCCGGCGACCGCGCTCGTGCCGATCGTCGCCGCCGTCGGCGGCATGATCGCCCCCGCCCTGCTCTTCACGGCCGTCAACGCGACGGCGGCGACCGGGGACCTGCGCGGCTGGGCGATCCCGACGGCGACCGACATCGCCTTCGCCGTGGGCGTGCTGTCCGTCGTCGGGCGGCACCTGCCGAACGCGCTGCGGGCGTTCCTGCTCACGCTCGCGGTGGTCGACGACCTCCTCGGCATCGTCATCATCGCCGTGGTGTACAGCGGGGACCTCGCCCTGCTGTGGCTGGTCGGCTCCCTGGCGGCGGCCGCCGTGTTCGCGCTCCTCGTCCGACGGCGGGTGACCGCCTGGTGGGTCCTGGTGCCGCTCGCGCTCGTCGCGTGGGGGTGCATGCACGCGTCGGGCGTCCACTCGACGATCGCCGGCGTCGTCCTCGGGTTCTGCGTGCCCGCGCTGCCCGGGCCGGGGGAGGCGGAGTCCCTCGCGGAGCGGTTCGAGCACCGGTGGCGGCCGGTGTCCGCCGGACTGGCGGTGCCGGTCTTCGCGCTGTTCGCGGCGGGCGTCGCGCTCGACCCGGCGAGCCTGGGCGACGCGGCGCGGGACCCGGTGGCGCAGGGCGTGGCCCTCGGGCTCGTGGTCGGCAAGCCGCTGGGCATCGTCGCGGCGACGTGGCTCGCGGTGCGGCTCACGCGGGGCGGCTTCGCGCCGGGCGTGCGGTGGACGGACATCGCGGGCCTGGGCATGGTCGCCGGCATCGGCTTCACGGTGTCGCTCCTCATCGCCGCGCTCGCGTTCGGGGAGGGCACGCCCCGCGACGACCACGTCCGCGCGGCCGTGCTCTGCGCGTCCCTCCTCGCGGCGGTCCTCGGCGGGTCGGTGCTCGCCGCGCGCAACCGCCGCCACCGCGGCCGGGCGCTCGCGGCGGGCGCCGCCACCACCCCTGGCCCGACCACCCCTGGCCCGACCACCCCTGGCACGACCACCCCTGGCCCGACCACCCCTGGCCCGACCGGCACGGGGGCGCGGTAGGTTCGTGACCCGTGACCGACCCGTCCGCGATCCTGCTGCCCGGCCCGTGGCGGCACCGGTTCGTCCCGGCGAACGCGGCACGCTTCCACGTCGCCGAGGTCGACGGCACGGCCGGCGCCTCCACGACGCCCCTGGTGGTGCTCCTGCCCGCCTTCCCGCAGATGTGGTGGGCGTGGCGGGCGCAGCTCGCCGCCCTCGGCGAGGCCGGGTACCGCGCGGTGGCGATGGACCTGCGCGGCACCGGCGCGTCCGACAAGCCGCCGAGCGGCTACGACGTGCCGACCCTCGCCCGGGACGTCGCGGGCGTCATCCGGTCGCTCGGCGCCCAGGAGGCGGTCGTCGTCGGGCACGGGGTCGGCGGCACGGTCGCGTGGTCGATGCCGGCCCTGCAGCCGGAGGTGACGCGCGCCGTCGGCGCGGTCGCGTCGCTGCACCCGCTGCAGATGCACACGAGCGCGGTGATCCGCGCGATGCTCGGCCGCACGACGGCGCGCCGGCTCGCCTTCGTGCAGCTCCCGTGGTTCCCGGAGCGCCGGATGGTGCGCGGGGACCTCGTGGTGCGCGTGCTCGCGGAGTGGGGCGCCCCGGGCTGGCTCGAGGCGGACGTCGCGGAGACCTACCGGGACGCCGCGCGGATCCCGTTCGCCGCGCACAGCGCGATGGAGATCCTGCGCTGGCTGGTCCGGTCCACGCCGCGGGTCGACGGCCAGCGCTACCTCTCGACGCTGCGCACCCCGGTGCGCGTGCCGGTGCTGCAGGTCCACGGCGCGGCCGACCGGGCGATCCCCGTGCGCGTGGCGGCGTGGGGCAACGGCGCGCCGTACCGGTTCGAGACCGTCCCCGGCGCCGGGCACTTCCTCCCCGAGGAGGCGCCCGAGCAGACGACGGAGCTGCTGCTCGACTGGCTGGCCGGCCTGCGCTGAGCCCGCGGCCCTACGCGGTGGGTGCGGCGGTGGGGGCGGGCGGCGTCGGACGCGGCGGGCCGTCCTTGACGAGTTTCGCCGCGGCCACGGGGTCGGTCGGCCCGAGCCCGTAGGAAGGACAGAGGCGGGCGAGCGGGCACGCGCCGCACGCGGGCCGCCGGGCGTGGCACGTGCGGCGGCCGTGGATGATCAGGCGGTGGCTGAACATGGTCCACTCGCGCCTCTCGATCATCGCGCAGAGCTCGGCCTCGACCTTGACGGGGTCGTCCGACTCGACGAGCCCGAGGCGCCCCGCCACGCGCAGGACGTGCGTGTCGACCGGCAGGCCGGGCACCCCGAACGCGTTGCCGAGCACGACGTTCGCGGTCTTCCGCCCGACGCCGGGCAGCGTCACCAGGTCCTTCATCCGGCGGGGCACCTCGCCGCCGTAGCGCTCCACGAGCGCCTGGCCGAGCCCGATGAGCGCCTGCGCCTTGGACCGGAAGAAGCCGGTCGGCCGGATGAGCTCCTCCAGCTCGGCCCGGTCCGCGGCGGCGTACGCGGCGGCGTCGGGGTAGCGCGCGAAGAGCGCCGGCGTGACCTGGTTGACCCGCACGTCGGTGGACTGGGCGGACAGGATCGTGGCGACGAGCAGCTCGAGCGGCGTCGTGAAGTCGAGCTCGATCACGGCGTCGGGGTAGCGCTCGGCCAGCAGACGGTTGATCCGGCGGGCGCGGCGGGTGCGGGCCAGGGCGCTCTCCACGGCCGACACCCTACGCGGAGCCCCCGACGGCGGGCCGGGGCCGGGACCACGTGCTGACCGGGTCAATCGTCCGCATGGCGGGAAGGCGCCCGCGACCCGTTGCGCCCCTGCGCCGATGGAGTGAACGTGGGCCCCACCTGCTCAAGTTCGAGATCAACAGAGCCGAAGTTGCAGGTGCGCGAGGCGATCAGCGCCGCGCGGGTGGGAGAGCGGAAAGCGATGGTTCTCGCGCAGGTGAAGCAGCGGCGGGCGGACAACGGACCGGACGCCCGTGCCGCTCGGCGTGCGCTCCGAGCGGAGAAGGCCCAGCTGCTGCGCTGGCGGCGGCTGCTGCGCGCCCGCCTCGACCTGGCCGTGGCGTCGTACGCGCCACCGGACACGCTCGGGGCGATGAGCTGGGACATCCTGCCGGACGCCCAGCTCTCGCTGCCGCACCCCCAGGAGCTGCTCGCCGTCGTCCGCGTCTCCCCGGCGCAGGACCAGGTCGCGCTCATGCAGCGGCTCCGCGCGCTCGACCGCCAGCTCGCGGACTACCAGGCCCACCTCGACGCCGCGCTCGAGGAGTCGACGCAGCAGATCATGGGCACCTTCGCCGCGCCCGACCGCAAGCCCGACGCTCGCTGACCGTCCTGGGCTGGGGCAGGATGGGCCAGGGGCGGTCGGCCGCCGCCCCTCGGACCGACCGAGGACGGTGATCGTGGACGACGTCGTGCTCTCCGCCCCGCTCTTCGCGGGTATCGACCCCGATGCCGCCAAGGCCCTCCTCGCGTCGATGTCGCGCGTCGACCTCGGCCGCGGGCAGGTCCTCTTCCACGAGGGCGACCGGGGCGACCGGCTCTACGTGATCTCGCGCGGCAAGGTGAAGCTGGGCCGGCGCGCGCCCGACGGCCGGGAGAACCTGCTCTCCGTGCTCGGCCCGGGCGAGATGTTCGGCGAGCTCTCGATCTTCGACCCTGGCCCGCGGACCGCGACGGCCACGGCGGTCGGCGACGCGCGCCTGCTCGAGCTGTCCCAGGACGAGCTCGTCACCTGGGTGGAGCGCTACCCGGCGGTGGCGAAGCACCTCCTCGCGGCGCTCGCCCGGCGCCTGCGGCGCACGAACGAGGCGCTCGCGGACCTGGTGTTCTCGGACGTCCCGGGGCGCGTGGCGAAGGCCCTGCTCGACCTGTCGACGCGGTTCGGCCAGCCGGTGGAGGACGGCGTGCGCGTGGCGCACGACCTCACCCAGGAGGAGCTCGCCCAGCTCATCGGCGCCTCCCGGGAGACCGTGAACAAGGCGCTCGCGGACTTCACGGCGCGCGGGTGGCTGCGGCGGGACGGGCGCGCCATCGTCATCCTCGACATGGCCCGGCTGGAGCGGCGCGCGCGCTGACCCGGTGGCACGGCGGCCGCCGTGCCGCGGCGCAGCCCTCAGCCCAGCTCGACGACGAGCTCGATCTCGACCGGCGCGTCCAGCGGCAGCACCGCGACGCCGACCGCGCTGCGCGCGTGCACGCCGGCCTCGTCGAAGATCTGGCCGAGCAGCTCGCTCGCGCCGTTCACGACGGCGGGCTGCCCGGTGAACGACGGGTCGGAGGCGACGTAGCCGACCACCTTGACGATCCGCCGGACGCTCTCGAGCGTGCCCGCCTGCTGCGCGACGGCGGCGAGCGCGTTGAGGGCCGCGGTCCGCGCGAGGTTCGCGGCGACGTCGGGCGGGACGAGCCCGGGCCCCTCGCCGACCTTGCCGCGCACGGGCAGCGCGCCGTCGACCATCGGGAGCTGACCGGACGTCCACACGTAGGAGCCCGTCCGCACGGCCGGGACGTACGCGGCGACGGGCGCCGGCACCGGCGGCAACTCGATGCCGAGCTCGGCGAGGCGGCGCGCGACGCTCATGACGCCAGCGGTCGCTTGAGGTAGGCCACGAGGCCCTGGCCGTCGGGGCCGGGCACGACCTGGACCAGCTCCCAGCCGTCCGCGCCCCACTGGTCGAGGATCGCCTTGGTGGCGTGGACGATGAGCGGGACGGTCGCGTACTCCCAGCGCGTCATGCGCGACAGGCTAGCGCCCGCCCGCCGACTGCCGCTCCAGGGTCCGCCGGCTCCGGCTCATCCGGTACGCGTTCGGGCGGGCCACGAGGTCGGGGTCGGCCTCGATGACGTCACGCCAGGACGTGACGTCCGGGTACCGGCGCAGCAGCGCGCGCCGCTCGCGCTCGGTCATGCCGCCCCAGACGCCGAAGAGGATGTGGTGGTCGAGGGCGTCGATGAGGCACTCCATCCGGACGGGGCACGCGGCGCACACCTCGCGGGCCGACCGCTGCGCCGCACCCTCCACGAACAGGTCGTCCGGCGGGGCGCCGGAGCACGCCCCGTACGCGGTCCAGTGCTGATCCACCAGACCTCCTTTCCAGCCCCTCGACGCCTCAGGCTAGGGCACGCGTGGGCGCGCTCCCATCGGCCGATCGGGTCGAATTCCGCCTCGCCTCGTGGGCCGTGCGGGTCGCGTTTCCGCTGCGCCTTGTGGGCCGGGCGACGGAATCCAGCCGTCCCCGGGGTCATCCTGGCCTGACCGCCATGGGCGGTCCAGGGACCTTCTGCCCCGTTCACCCGGTCTTCACCCGGTCCGCACGGCTGCCGAAGCGTGCACGGAATCTCCACGGCCCCGCACCCGCCTCCCGGCGGGACGGCCGGGTGCGCTCCCGTACCCTGGGCACCATGGTGTCGTCTGCCCGCTCGACGTCCGGGCGCCGAATCAGCGTCGTCCAGGTGCTCGGGCTCCTCCTCGCCTTCCTGCTCATGTCAGGACTCGGCGGCGTGCTCGCCGCAGGCCTCGTCATGCCCGCGGTCGGCGCGACCAGCACGGTGACGAGCACGTCCGTCCGGCTCTTCGACGACCTGCCCGCCGAGCTCGCCGACGTGCCCCTGTCCGAGAAGTCGGTCGTCCTCGCCTCGGACGGCACGCTGCTGGCGGAGTTCTACGACCAGAACCGCATCATCGTCTCGCTCGACGAGGTCTCGCAGGCGATGAAGGACGCGGTCATCGCGATCGAGGACCACCGGTTCTACGAGCACGGCGCCATCGACCCGCGCGGCATGCTCCGCGCCCTCGTCGAGAACGTCACGACCGACGAGACCCAGGGCGGCTCGACGCTCACCCAGCAGTACGTGAAGAACGCCCTCGTCCAGGCCGCCCTCGAGGGCAGCGAGACCGACGCCGAGCGCGCGGCCGCGATCGAGGCGGCGACGACGTCGGAGGGCACCGAGGGCTACGCGCGCAAGCTCGCCGAGGCCAAGATGGCCATCGCGCTCGAGCAGCGCTGGAGCAAGGACCAGATCCTCGAGGCGTACCTCAACATCGCGCAGTTCGGCCTCTCCGTGTACGGCGTCGAGGCCGCCGCCCGGTTCTACTTCTCCGTCCCGGCGTCGGAGCTCACCTACCTCCAGGCCGCGACGATCGCCGGCATCACCAAGGGCCCGAGCATCTACGACCCGACGCACAACCCGGAGAAGTCGCAGCAGCGCCGGAACACCGTCCTCAAGCGGATGCGCGACCTCGGCATGATCACCGGCGAGGAGTACCGGACCGGCGTCGCGACGCCGATCGAGGAGACCCTCGACATCGGCACGCCCGCCTTCACCTGCGCCGCCGCGAACGCCGTCGGCGGCGCCGGCTACTTCTGCGACTACGTCACGAAGATCATCAAGACGAACCCCGTCTTCGGGGAGACCGCGCAGGACCGCAAGAACCTCCTCTACCGCGGCGGCCTGACGATCACGACGACGCTCAACCCGATCCTGCAGGCCGCGGCCGACGAGGAGGTCAAGCGGGGCATCCCGGTCGACGACCCGTCCGGCGTCGCGTCGGCCATCTCGGTGGTCCAGCCGGGCACCGGGCACGTCCTCGCGATGGCGCAGAACCGCGTGTACAACCCGCGGGAGTCCGACGTCCCGTGGGAGACGGCGGTCAACTACAACACGGACAACATCTACGGCAGCGCGAGCGGCTTCCCACCCGGCTCGACGTTCAAGCCGTTCACCCTCCTCCAGTGGTTCAAGGAGGGCCATGGCCTCGGCGAGGTCGTCAACGGCACGGTCCGCACGTGGCGCGAACGGGACTTCACCGCCTGCGGCGGGCCCGCGGGCACCGGCCAGTGGAAGCTCGGCAACGCCGAGGGCGGACGCGGCATCATGACGGTGCTCGACGCCACGCGGAACTCGGTGAACAACGCCTACGCCGACATGGCCTCGCAGCTCGACCTCTGCGACATCATGGACGGCGCCGCCGAGCTCGGCGTGCACCGGGCGGGCGGCCTCGCCGGCGAGGGGCCCTTCCGACCGTTCCCCGCCAACGTCATCGGCAGCGACTCCATCGCCCCGCTGACCATGGCGAACGCGTTCGCCGCCTTCGCCGCGGGCGGCGTGTACTGCGACCCGGTCGCGATCATCTCCGTCCGGACGAGGGACGGCGAGGAGCTGCCCGTCCCGCAGGCGAACTGCCGCCAGGTCATCGACCGCGGCATCGCGGCGGCGATGAACTACACCCTGAGCCACGTGTGGCAGGGCACCGGCCGACAGATCGGCGCGCTGCCGGGGCGGCCTGCCGCCGGCAAGACCGGCACGACCTCGGAGAACGAGCACACGTGGTTCGTCGGCTACACGCCGCAGCTCTCCGCCGCGGTGTGGGTCGGCTACTCGCAGGGCATGATCCCGGTCCAGCGCAAGACGATCAACGGCAGGTACTACCGCAACGTGTACGGCGCCTCGATCGCCGGCCCCACCTGGCGCCGGTTCATGGTTCGCGCGCTCGAGGGCGCGCAGGTCATCCCGTTCGAGCGGCCGCCCGACGTCTACCTGCGCGGCAAGAAGGTCGACGTGCCGTCGGTCGTCGGGATGTCCGTCGAGCAGGCGACCCGCGTGCTGCGCGAGGCCGGCCTCAACGCCCGCCAGGGCAAGGACTGGTACTCCGACGACGCCCCGAAGGGCACCGTCGCGGGCACGACGCCGCCGGCCGGCAGCAGGGTGATGGCCGGCACGGCGGTCCAGCTCCACGTGTCCGCAGGACGGGAGCCGCGGCCCGACCCGCCGGGCCCGCCGCACGGCGGTGGCGGGCCGCCGCCGGATCCCGGCGGGGACGGCTGAGTGGCGCTGCCCGCAGCGGTCGGCGGCGCCACCCTGGCCGCCGCCGGCGCGCTCGCGTGGGCCGCGGGCGTCGAGGTCCGCTGGTACGCGCTCCGGCGCTTCGACGTGCCGGTGCTCGCCCGCGGTGAGCCCGAGATCCGGGTGCTGCACCTGTCCGACCTGCACCTGCTGCCCCGTCAGCAGCGCAAGGTCGACTGGGTGCGCGCGCTCGCGGCCCTCGACCCGCACCTCGTCGTGACGACCGGCGACAACATCGCCGACCCCCACGCGCTGCCCGCGCTGCTCCACGCCTACGAGCCGCTGCTCGAGCGGCCCGGCGCCTTCGTCCTCGGCTCGAACGACTACTTCGCGCCCCGGCCGAAGAACCCGGGCCGCTACCTCCTGCCCGACGCGCGGGACCGGCGCCCGCCGTCGGGCATGCTCCCCTTCCGGGAGATGACGGCCGCCTTCCGGGCGGCCGGCTGGCGCGACCTGACGAACCGGCGCGACGACGTCGTCGTGCGGACCGAGGGGGGCGAGCGGACGATCGCGCTGGTCGGGGTGGACGACGCGCACCTCGACCGCGACCGCTTCCCCTCCTCGACGCGCGGCCAGCACGGCGTCGGGTACGGCGCGCTGCACGCGGACCTCCGGCTCGGGGTGACCCACGCGCCCTACGCGCGCGTGCTGGACGCGATGCACGCGGACGGCGTCGACCTCGTGCTCGCGGGGCACACGCACGGCGGCCAGCTCTGCGTGCCGGGCTGGGGTGCGCTCGTGACGAACTGCGACCTCGACACCCGGCGGGCGAAGGGCCTGCACGGCTGGCCGGGCCCGCGCCCGGACCGGGCCGGGGGCGAGGGCTCGACGTGGCTGCACGTGTCCGCGGGCCTCGGCACGTCGCCGTACGCGCCCGTGCGGTTCGCGTGCCGACCGGAGGCGACGCTGCTGCGGCTCGTCCCGCGCTGAGGGGCCCGCTGCCGTTTCCGGTTTCATCGCGGCCGGGCGGCTGGGCTATCCTTGCCGGGCACTCGGGGTGTGGCGCAGCTTGGTAGCGCGCTTCGTTCGGGACGAAGAGGTCGTGGGTTCAAATCCCGCCACCCCGACGCAGTGGAGGCCCTCGGGCGGCGGACGCGCCGGCCGGGGGCCTTCGTCGTTCTCCCGTGGCGCGCGCCCCGCCCGCTAGCCTTCCCTCGTGCGCGCGAGGTTCCTGCCGTGACCCCCGTCGTCGAGGGCGACCCGGGCACGCGTCCCTCCTGGGACGAGTGGGCGCTCGGCATCGCCGCCGCCGTCGCCACGCGTGCGGACTGCACCCGCCGCAAGGTCGGCGCCGTCATCCTCGGCCCCGACCACCGCGTGCTGTCCACCGGGTACAACGGCTACCCGCCGGGCCAGCCGGGGTGCCTCACCGACGGGGCGTGCCCGCGCGGCCGCCGGTCGTACGCCGAGGTGCCGGCCGGGTCGCCGTACGTCGCGGTCGAGGACGCGTGCCAGGCGCTGCACGCCGAGGAGAACGCCATCCTCTACCTGCCCGGCAACGCCCGGCTCGGCGCGACCGTCTACGTCACGGACGAGCCGTGCCCCAACTGTCAGCGGTTCCTCGCCGGCGCGGGCATCGCGCGCGTGGTCTGGCCGGGCGGGCAGATCGAGTACCTGACCCCGGGCGGCGACGGCCGCTGAGGCCGCCCGAGCGCCCCCGGCCCCGCGCCGCCGGGCGCCGTGGACCTCGTTCGACGTGCGGAACCATGATCGCGGGTGGACCATGCTGCGGCAGGGTTCACCCAAGGAGGTCACTGTGACACAGCGCGGCTCGCAGGCGAAGCCCGCCTCCTCCGGCACGTCCTCGGCCCCGGGCATCGCGCACGACGCGGCCCGCGGCGGCTCGGTCACGAGCACCCACGAGGGCACGGCCCGCCCCGCCCCTCGCACGAACGGGCGGGGCCCGGCGTCGGGCATCGGCTCCCCGATCTACGACGAGCTCGTCCGCGAGCTCGGCGACCCCGCCGCCTGAGCGCACCGGCGCCGCACGGGCGGCCGACGGCGGGGGCTCCCCCGCCGTCGGCCCGCGCGCGGCCGGTCCCCGCCGTCGGGCCCGGCGGAGCCGTCAGGTCCAGCGGAACAGCCGGGCCGCCAGAGGCACCATGACGAGCGTCCACGCCGCCATCACGGCGAGCTCCACGCCGGGGAACCGGCCCTCGTACCACCCGGCCGCGAGCGCCTGGGACGCCGCGCCGAGCGGCGTGTACCGGCTGATGGTCTGCACGACCTCCGGCATGAGGGGCAGCGGGAACCAGACGCCCGCGAAGAACAGCGACGTCATGTAGGTGAGCATCCCGGCGCCCGTCGCCGCGCCCTGGTTCGGGACGACCGCCGCGATGAGCGCGCCCACGGCCATGTTCGCGGCCGCCGCCACGACGAACACCAGCAGGACGACCAGCGGGTCGCGCGGCATCGTCACGCCGAGCACGACGGCCCCGCCGACGACGGCGAGCGCGGAGGCCACGACCAGCATCCCCAGGTTCACGAGGAGCTGGGCGGTCAGCATGCGCGAGGGCGGCAGCGGCGTCGTCGAGAGCCGGCGCAGCACGCCCTTCTCGCGGTAGGTGCCCATGGTCGGCGGGAAGGTCGTGTAGGCGACCGTCCCGATGGCGAGCGCGAGCACGATCGGCGTGTAGCCCGTGATCGCGGTGATCTCCGAGAGCGGTGGCGCCTCCCCGAACGGCTCCTTCGCCCACGGCATGAGCAGGCCGAGCGCGACCAGCAGCACGGCCGGGAAGAAGAGCCCGAAGAAGACCGCGGCGGGTTCGCGCAGGTACAGCCGGCCCTCGCTCACGGTGACGGCGGCGAGCACGCGCGCGCTGCGCGCGGTCCCGGCGGGACGGGCGGGGCGGCCGGTGGTGGTGGCGGTCATCTCAGGCCTCCTTGGGGCCGTTGCCGACGATGGACACGAACGCCTCCTCGAGGGAGCCCTGCTCCACGCGGAGGTGCTGCGGGCGGAGCCCCGCGCCGGTGACGGCGAGGACGACGTCGACCGCGACCTCGGCCCCGCGGACCTCGTAGTCGGTGCCGTCGCCCGTCACGGCGGCCACGCCGGGGATCTGCTCGAGGAGGCCGGCCGGGAGCGGCTCCGCCGTGCTGAAGCGGACGGTCTGCGCGGTGGCCCGCGCGGCGAGCTGGGCGGGCGTGCCCTCGGCGACGACCTTCCCGGCGTCGATGAGCAGGACGCGGTCGGCGAGCCGCTCCGCCTCCTCCATGAAGTGCGTGACGAGCAGGATCGTCACGCCGCGCTCGCGGATGCGCTCGATGACGCCCCACGTCTCGCGGCGGGCCTGCGGGTCCAGGCCGGTCGTCAGCTCGTCGAGGATCGCGACCTCCGGGTTGCCCACGAGGGCGAGCGCCACGGACAGCCGCTGCTTCTGGCCGCCCGACAGGCGGCGGAACTGGGTGGTCGCGCGGTCCGCGAGGCCGAGGTCGCGGATGAGCTCGCCGGGGTCCGCGGGGTTCGCGTAGAACGTCGCGTAGAGGTCCAGGGCCTCGCGGACGGTGATCTTCGCCGGCATCTCGCTCTCCTGGAGCTGCAGGCCGAGGCGCTCGCGCAGGGCCGCGCGGTCGTGCCGCGGGTCGAGCCCGAGCACGCGGACGGTCCCGGCGTCGGGCACCCGCAGGCCGCCGATGCACTCGACGGTCGTCGTCTTGCCGGCCCCGTTCGGCCCGAGGATGCCGACGATCTCGCCGCGCCCGACGACGAGCGAGACGTCGTCGACGGCGACCTTCGGACCGTAGGTCTTGCGCAGGCCCGCGACCTCGATGACGGGTGCGGTCATGACTGCTCCTCTCGTCGGGCGGGACGGCGCGCGAGGGCGCACCGCCCCCGGGAGGGGCCCGCGGGCCCTCCCGTCGGTGCTGTGCAGGTGGTGCCGGTGGTACCGGTGACGCCGGTGGCGCCGGTGGTGCGGGCCCGCCGATCGCGGGCGGTGCGGGTCAGGTGCGTGGGGTCCGCAGCTGGAGCCCGCGCAGGAGGACGAGGTACGCCGCGGCCAGCGCGGCCGTGAGCAGCACGGACAGGCCGACGCGGGCGCCGGTGGTCAGCCACTCGGCGGTCACGCCGCGGGCCACGATCCACCACATCCCGACGATCGGGCCCGCCGTGAGGGGCAGCAGGAGCGTGCCCCACCACGGGCCCGTGCGCTGGTAGACGACGGCGACGAGCATGCCGCTCACCTGGGCCGCCGTCGTGACGAGCGTCTGCCAGCCGAGGATCGCGAGCAGGTCGCCCGCGTCCGCGGGGAACCAGCCCTCGTCGATGATCGCCTGCTGCCAGCCGTTCGCGGCGTAGAGCAGGCCCTCGACCCAGAAGAGCCCCGCGATGACGGCGGACAGCACGACGGCGTTGCCCACGCTCGTCAGGAGCGTGCCGACGCCGAGGGCGCGCCGCGTCATCCCGGCGGCGATGTGGGCCGCGTGGTACCCCGCGACCACGGTGACGCCGATCGAGAACGGGAACCAGGTCATGCCCTGGCGGGAGAACTGCACCATCGACTGCCCGAGCGGCCCGAACCGCATCGCGACGACGACGGCCCCCACCCAGAGCACGAGGACCACGGCCACGAACCACGCGGCCACGACGGCGTACGTCCGGGCGAGCGACCGGACCGTGCGCCA
>JAAZAC010000239.1 GCA_012514545.1 Actinomycetales bacterium
CGCGAGACCGCGTGCTGGACGCCCTGCGGCACGGCGCGCGTGCTCGGTGGACACTGACGGGCGTGAGCGATCGACTCCCCCGCGTCCGCGCCTCCGAGCTCGAGGGTCGCGGCTGGCTCAACACGGGCGGCCGCGAGCTGAGCCTCGCCGAGCTGCGCGGCAAGATCGTCCTGCTCGACTTCTGGACCTTCTGCTGCATCAACTGCCTGCACGTGCTCGACGAGCTGCGCGAGCTCGAGGAACGCCACCGTGACGTGCTCGTCGTGATCGGCGTGCACTCCCCGAAGTTCGTGCACGAGGCCGACCCGGTCGCGCTCGCCGCCGCCGTGGAGCGGTACGAGGTGCGCCACCCCGTGCTCGACGACCCCGACCTCGTCACCTGGTCCGCGTACACCGCGCGCGCCTGGCCCACGCTCGTCGTCATCGACCCCGAGGGCTACGTCGTCGCGCACATGGCCGGCGAGGGGCACCGCCGCAACCTCGAGATCCTCGTCCGCGACCTCGTCGCCGAGCACGAGGCCAAGGGCACCCTGCACCGCGGCGACGGCCCCTACGTGCCGCCCCCGCCGTCGTCGGGCACGCTGCGTTTCCCCGCCAAGGCGATCCGGCTGCCCGCCGTCGACGGGCACGGCGGCAACCTCCTCGTGGCCGACGCCGGTCACCACTGTCTCGCCGAGCTCGCGCCCGACGGCGAGACCCTGGTCCGGCGCATCGGGTCCGGCGAGCGCGGGCTGGTCGACGGCGGCCCCGACGTCGCGCGGTTCTCCGAGCCCAACGGCCTGTGCCTGGTCCCCGAGGAGCTGCGCCCGTGGCTCGGCTACGACGTCGTCGTCGCGGACACGGTCAACCACGCGCTGCGCGGCGTGCGCCTGGCCGACGGGTACGTGACCACCGTCGCGGGCACGGGCGAGCAGTTCCTCGTCGGCGGGCCGGACAACCTCGAGCCCTGGCCGGACGGCTCGGGCGAGCGCCCCACCTGGGAGCCGGGCGGGACGTACCCGCCGCGCATGGTCCGGCTGTCGTCGCCGTGGGACGTGGCGTGGTCGACCGAGCTCGCGGCGTTCGTCGTCGCGATGGCGGGCAACCACACGATCTGGGCGTTCGACGGCAAGGAGGGCTCGATCCGCCACCTCGCCGGGACGATGAACGAGGGCCTGGTCGACGGTCCCGGCCTCGAGGCGTGGTTCGCGCAGACGTCGGGGGTCGCCGTCGCGCCCGACGGCGGGATCTGGCTCGCGGACTCCGAGGTGTCCGCGCTGCGCCGGCTCGACCCCGCGGGCGGCGCGGTCACCGCGAGCACCGCCGTGGGCCAGGGCCTGTTCGACTTCGGCCACCGCGACGGGCCCGCCGCGCAGGCGCTGCTGCAGCACCCGCTGGGCGTCGCCGTCCTCCCGGACGGCTCGGTGGCCATCGCCGACACGTACAACGGCGCGATCCGCCGCTACGACCCCGCCGCCGACGCCGTGACGACCCTCGCGCGCGACCTCGCCGAGCCGTCCGGCCTGCTCGTCGACGTGCGCGACGACGGCGGGATCGACCTCGTCGTCGTCGAGTCGGCCGCGCACCGACTCACGCGGATCGCGCTGCCCGCGCGGCTGGCGGGCGAGATCCTCGACGCGGGCGCGCACCGGACGCAGCGCCCGGTCACCGAGATCGGCCCGGGCGAGGTGACGCTCGAGGTCGTCTTCACGCCCGCGGCGGGACAGAAGTACGACGACCGGTTCGGCCCCTCGACGCGGCTGCAGGTCTCCGCGACGCCGCCCGGGCTGCTGCTCGACGGAGCGGGCGACGACGTCCCGCTCACGCGCGTGCTGCGGATCGACCCGGCCGTGCGCGAGGGCGTGCTGCACGTGACCGCGCAGGCGGCGTCGTGCGACGCGGACCCGGCGATCGAGTACCCGGCCTGCCACCTCAACCAGCAGGACTGGGGCGTGCCCGTGCGCGTGGTCGAGGGCGGGCCGACCGTGCTGACGCTGCCGCTGCACGGCTGAGCGCGGCGGGCGCGCGTCCGCGCGGACCGCGGACCGTCCCCCTGGCGGCCCTCAGGCGTCGGCGACCCCGACCGCCCGCAGCACGAAGGACTCGACGGCCGACGTCGGCTGGCGCTCCCCGCCCCGCCCGACGGCGACCCGGGCGGTGAGGCACGCGTTGACCAGCCCGATCGCGACCTCGACCGGCTGCTCGACGAACACCCCTGCCTTCATGCCCGCCCGCAGGATCCGGCGCAGCGTGTCCTCGACGGGCGCGGCGTGCTCGCGCAGGCGGGCCTGCGCCTCCGGGGAGACGGCCGCGCGCAGGCCGGCGGGCATGTGGAACGACCGGCGCATGGCCAGCTGCCGGCGCACGTAGACCCGCAGCTGCTCGACGGGGTCGGCGACGCCGGCGAGCGCCGCATCGAGCTCGGCGAGCCAGCCCCGCGTCTCGTGCCCGATGTACTCGAGGAGCAGCGTCTCCTTGTCCGGCACGTGGTTGTAGACGGCGGTGCGCCCGATCCCGGCCTCGGCGGCGACGTCCGCGAGGGTCACGGCGTCGAAGCCGCGCTCCTCGAGCAGCCGCGCGAACGCGGCGAAGAGCCGGCGGCGCGTCTCGTCCCGGTGCTCCGTGAGCGAGGCGCCGATGATCCTGGGCACGGGTCCATTGTGACGGAGCGTCCCCGCGGGCGACTTGCCCCGACTTGCGCCGTGGAATGTACGGTGCCGCCATGACCGACCAGAAGCCCGCCGACGCGATCGTCCCCGACACCAAGGACTGGACCTGGGTGCTCGAGCGCCGCTGTCCCGAGTGCGACTTCGAGGCCGGCGCGGTGGCGGGCGCGGCGATCCCCGCCCTGGTCCGCGGCTTCGCCGCCCGCTGGGCCGAGGTGCTCGTCAGGCCCGACGTCGCGCGGCGGCCGGCTCCCGCGGTCTGGTCCCCGCTGGAGTACGCCTGCCACGTGCGCGACATGAGCCGCGTGTTCGGCGCCCGCGCCGAGCTGATGCTCGCGCAGGACGAGCCCACGTTCGAGAGCTGGGACCAGGACGCGGCGGCGATCGAGGCCCGCTACGGCGAGCAGGACCCGGCGACCGTCGCCGC
>JAAZAC010000240.1 GCA_012514545.1 Actinomycetales bacterium
CGCGGTGCCCCAGCTCTCGGGCCGCGGGCTCGGCCACACGGGCGGCACGCTCGACAAGCTCGAGTCGGTGCCCGGCTGGCGCGCGTCGCTGTCGAACGAGGAGATGTTCGCCCAGCTCGAGGACGTCGGCGCGGTGATCTGCGCGGCGGGCACCGGCCTGGCCCCGGCGGACCGCAAGCTCTACGCGCTGCGCGACGTCACCGGGACCGTCGAGGCGATCCCGCTCATCGCGAGCTCGATCATGAGCAAGAAGATCGCCGAGGGCACGGGCGCGCTCGTCCTCGACGTCAAGGTCGGCTCGGGCGCCTTCATGAAGGACGAGGCGTCCGCGCGCGAGCTCGCGCGCACGATGGTCGACCTCGGCACGGACGCGGGCGTGCACACGGTGGCGCTGCTCACCGACATGTCGACCCCGCTCGGCCTCACCGTGGGCAACGCGCTCGAGGTGCGCGAGTCCGTCGAGGTGCTCGCCGGTGGCGGGCCCGACGACGTGGTGGAGCTCACCCTGGCCCTCGCCCGGGAGATGCTGGCCGGCGCGGGCCGGGACGACGTCGACCCCGCCGACGCGCTCGCCGACGGGCGCGCGATGGACGTCTGGCGGCGGATGATCGCCGCCCAGGGCGGCGACCCGGACGCGCCCCTGCCGACGGCCCGCGAGTCCGAGCAGGTGCTCGCCCCCGCCGACGGCGTGCTCGTGGGCCTCGACGCCCTCGCCGTCGGCGTCGCGGCGTGGCGGCTCGGCGCGGGCCGCGCGCGCAAGGAGGACCCCGTCCAGGCCGGCGCCGGCATCGAGCTGCACGCGAAGCCGGGCGCGCTCGTCCGCGCGGGCGAGCCGCTCATGACGCTGCACACCGACACGCCGGAGCGGTTCGCGCGCGCGCTCGCCGCGCTCGAGGGTGCGGTGACCATCGCGCCGGAGGGCTCGCGGCCGCCCGAGCGCCCGCTCGTCATCGACCGGGTGGCCTAGGTGCCCGGGCCGGCGCAGCTGGGCACCCTGCTCCGCGCGGTCGGCCTGTGGCGGCGGCTGCCGCCGCCGTGGCGCGCCGGGCAGGTGGTCGCCGCCGACCCGCCGGGGTCCCCGCCGTGGCGGCGCGCCCTCGCCGCGACGGGCTCCGCGGAGGCCGCGGACGCGCTCGCGGCCGCGTGGCCCGGCCTCGACGACGACGCGCGGGCGGCGGTGCTCGACCCGGCGCGGCGGCTCGGCCCGCACGGCCGGCAGGTCACGCAGCGGACGTGCGGGCCCGCGGTGCTGACGATGCTCGCGGCCGTCGGCGACCCGGTCCTCGCGCTGTGGCTCGCCACCGGGCGCCTGCTGCCCGGCCCCCGGGCGCCCGAGCTGGCCGGCGCGCCCGCCGGCGCCCTGCGGTCGCTCGCCGGCCGCCCGCCGTCGGCCCGGTTCGCCGTCCTGCACGAGGTCGTGCACCGGCGGGCCACGCGGCGGGCCGTGGCCGGCGCGGTGCCGTGGCCGCGCCAGTACGGCACGCCGCCGTGGGCGGTCGCGGCGTCGGCCCGCTTCCTCGGCGTGCGGTACACGCACGCCGTCGTCGACGACACCGTGCCCGCGCGGCTCGACGAGGTCCTCGCCCGCGTGGGCGCGGCCCTCGACGCGGGCATCCCGGTGCCGCTGTTCACCGGCGGCGACAGCGGACGGGGCTGGCAGGCCGCCGTGCCGCGGCACGTCGTGCTCGCGGTGGGCCGGTCGGGCGACGGGCTGCAGGTCTGGGAGCCGAGCCGCGGCGCGGTGGTGCGGATCGGCCGCGCCGCGCTCGCCGGCGGGGCACCGCACGCGGCGTTCGGCGGGTGGAGCCACCTGGCGTGGGCGGTGCTGCCGGGATGAGCGCGCGGGCGCGCCGACGGGGGCGAGTGGCATCCGCCCGGCCGGGCCACCAGGATGGGGGAGACGCCCGAACCGCGGGTCCGAGCGAGGAGGTGTGGCCGTGAGCACGACACCCGGTGACAGCACGTGGACCGACGCCGGGCTGGTCCCGCCCGACAGCCCGGAGGACCTCGCCGATCAGGAGGCCGAGATCGTCGAGATCGACGACCTGCCCGACGAGCTCCCCGCGGACGCCCCGGAGGCGGACGTCCTCGACCAGCACCTCGGCCGGGGCGGGCTGCCGCCCGAGCCGCCCAGCCAGCGCGACGACGCCGCCGAGCACGACGTGATCGAGCAGTCGCTCGACGTCCCCGACGACGACGCCGACGACTACCCGGCCCCGTGAGCGAGGCGTCCGCGCCGAGCCTCGAGCAGGTCCGGGCGCTGCCGAAGGTCGCGCTGCACGACCACCTGGACGGCGGGCTGCGCCCGGCGACGGTCGTCGAGCTGGCCGAGCGCATCGGCCACCGGCTGCCCACGACGGACCCGGAGGACCTCGGCCGCTGGTTCGTCGCCGCGGCGTCGAGCGGCTCGCTCGAGCGCTACCTGGAGACGTTCGAGCACACGGTCGCCGTCATGCAGACCGCCGACGGCCTCGCGCGCGTCGCCCGCGAGGCGGTGCTCGACCTCGCGGAGGACGGCGTGGTGCTCGCCGAGCTCCGCTACGCCCCCGAGCAGCACCTCGCCGGCGGGCTCGCGCCGCAGGAGGTCGTCGACGCCGTGCAGGCCGGCCTGGCGGAGGGCGTCGCGGAGGCCGCGGCGGCTGGGCGCGCGATCGCCGTCGGGCAGGTCGTCACCGCGCTGCGGCACCGCGACGCGGGGGACTGGACCGCCGAGCTCGCGCTCGCCAACCGCGACCGCGGTGTCGTGGGGTTCGACGTCGCCGGCCCCGAGTCCGGCCACCCCGCGCTGCGGCACGCGAGCGCCCTGCAGACGCTGCGCGAGGCGAGCTTCCCGGTGACCGTGCACGCCGGCGAGGGCGCCGGCCTGGAGTCGATCGCCGAGGCGGTGCACCGCACGGGCGCGCTGCGCGTCGGGCACGGCGTGCGGATCGTCGACGACGTCGAGCTGCCCGACGGCGTCCCGGTCGACGACCTCGACGCCGCGGACGTCCGGCTCGGCCGGCTCGCCCGGTGGGTGCTGGACCAGCAGGTCCCGCTGGAGATGTGCCCGACCTCGAACGTGCAGACCGGCGCGGCCCCCTCGATCGCCGCGCACCCGGTGACCGCGCTGCTGCGCCTCGGCTTCGCCGTCACCGTCAACACCGACAACCGCCTGATGTCCGGCACCTCGGCCACCGAGGAGCTGTACCGCCTCGTCACCGAGGCGGGCTGGACCCCGGCGGACCTCCGGGACGTCACGATCACCGCCGCGTGGTCGGCGTTCCGCCCGCTCGAGGAGCGCGCCGCGCTCGTCGACGACGTCATCATCCCCGCCTACACCGAACCAGCGAACGGACGGCACCGCGCATGAGCACCCCCGACACCCCCACC
>JAAZAC010000241.1 GCA_012514545.1 Actinomycetales bacterium
CCCGCGACGTGGGGTCCGGCCGTCGACGAGGCGGTGCACGTCATCGCGCGCGGCGGGCTCGTCGTGCTGCCCACCGACACCGTGTACGGCCTCGCGGCCGACGCGTTCTCGCCGGCGGCCGTCGCCGCGCTCCTCGCCGCGAAGGGGCGCGGCCGCGAGATGCCGCCGCCCGTGCTCGTGCCCGACGTGCGCACCGTCGACGGCCTCTGCGACGAGGTGCCCGACGCCGCGCGCGCCCTCATGGCGGCGTTCTGGCCCGGCGCGCTCACCGTCGTCTGCCGCGCGCAGCCGTCGCTCGCGTGGGACCTCGGGGAGACGCGCGGCACCGTCGCCGTGCGCATGCCCGACCACCCGGCCGCCCTCGCCGTCCTCCGCCGCACCGGCCCGCTGGCCGTCTCCAGCGCGAACGTCACCGGCCGCCCCGCCGCCCGCACGGCGGCCGAGGCGCGCGACCAGCTCGGCGACGCCGTCGCCCTCTACCTCGACGGCGGGACCGCGCCCGGCGGCGTCGCCTCCACGATCGTCGACGCCACGGGCGGCGCCGACGCCCCCCTGCGGGTGCTGCGCGCGGGCGCCATCGACCTCGCGGCGCTCCGCGCGGTCGCCCCCGTCGAGGGGCCGGGGGGCGACGCCGGGTGAGGATCTACGTGCTCCTCGCGCTCATCGCGGCCGCGGTGACGTACCTGACGACGCCGCTGGCCCGGTGGGTCGCGCTGCGCACGGGCGCGATCACCGCCGTCCGGGAGCGGGACGTGCACGCCGCGCCCATCCCGCGGATGGGCGGCGTGGCGATGCTGCTGGGGATGGCGGCGGCGCTCGCGTTCGCGTCGCGGATGCCGTTCCTCGCCGGCGAGTTCACGACGCCCACGCCCTGGGCGATCCTCGGCGGGGCGGCGATGGTGTGCGCGCTCGGCGTCGCGGACGACATCTGGGAGCTCGACTGGCTGACCAAGCTCACCGGCCAGGTCCTCGCCGTCGGGCTCATGGTCTGGCTCGGCCACGTCCAGCTCTACGCGCTGCCGATCCTCGGCCAGACGATCCCGTCCTCGCTGGGCTCGCTGGTCGCGACGGTGCTCACCGTGGTCGTCGCGATGAACGCGGTGAACTTCGTCGACGGCCTCGACGGCCTCGCGGCGGGGCTCATCGCGATCGGCGGCACGGGCTTCTTCGTCTACACCTACCTGCTCGCGGCCGACCGGGGCGCGGAGAGCTACGCCAACCTCGCCTCGATGATCGTCGCCATCCTCATCGGGGCGTGCGTGGGATTCCTGCCGCACAACTTCCACCCCGCGCGCATCTTCATGGGCGACTCGGGCTCGATGCTCATCGGCCTGACGATCGCCGCGGCCGCCATCCACGTGACCGGCCAGGTCGAGACGGCGTCGCTGCCGACGCGCCAGGGCTTCCCGGCGTTCCTGCCGCTGCTCCTGCCCGTGTTCGTGCTGCTCCTGCCGCTCGTGGACATGGCGCTCGCCGTGCTGCGGCGCGTGGGCGCCGGGCGGTCGCCCTTCCACCCCGACCGGCGGCACCTGCACCACCGCCTGCTCCAGCTCGGCCACTCCCACCGGCGGGCGGTGCTGATCATGTACCTGTGGACCGCGCTCTTCGCGTTCGGCGGCGCGGCCCTCGTCCGGTGGACGACGACGCAGGTGCTGTGGGCGGTCGGCGTCGGCGCCGTCGTCGTGCTGGCCCTGACGCTCGGCCCGCTGCGCGGGCGACGGGACCGCACGGAGCGACCGGGCGGCGAGGGGAGCGGCACCGCACCCGTGGAGGTGAAGGCATGACCGACGCCACGCCCGCAGGGTCCGACGCCGGGGCGGGTCCGGGCCCGTTCGGGCCGTCGCCCGAGCTGCAGGAGCACCTGCGGCGGGTCTTCCGCCGCGCGGTGCGGGGCGTCGCGGTGCTGGGCGCCGCCCTCGTCGTCGTCGGGGGCCTCGTGGGCTGGTTCGTCGCCGGCTGGCCCGGTCTGTGGGGCGGCGTGCTCGGCGGCCTCCTCGGCGGGGCGCTCGCGGCCGCGACGCCCGTGACCATGCTCCTGACGGCGCGCTCGTCGATCACGGCGGCGATGGGCGGCGCGGTCGGCGCGTGGCTGCTCGCCGCGGTCGTGCTCGTCGGCGCGGTCCTCGGCCTGCGGGCCACGGGCGCCGTCCACATGCCCGTCCTGGGCGGGACGATCGCCGTCGGGCTGCTGGCGGCCGTCGTCGTCCAGACGAGGGCCGTCCTCGCCGGTCGGGTGCCGTACGTCGACCCCGGGGCGAGCGGCCCGCGCACCTAGGACCAAAGTCCCAGGCGGGCCTCCCAGCGCCGCGTTCCGGAGGGCGGCGGCGCGCACGGGGCGGGCACCCGGATGGGTTAGGATTCCCAACGATCCGGCGACGCCTGGAACGGCGGCGCGCCCGCTCGCGGTGCGCCCACGACCGAACGCCACACCCGACCTGGAGCGTGCACCCTGTCCACCGCTGCGACGATCGCGCTGCTCGCCGCCTCCGGTGACGAGGGCGGGCCGCACATCCCCTCGATCGCCGAGTTCTTCCCGCCGGCCATCGCCTTCGAGGGCACGCCCTTCGAGTTCAACCGGATCACGCTCGTGCGGCTCCTCGCCGCGATCGCCGTCAGCCTCCTGTTCTGGGCCGCCGCCCGCCGCGCCACCCTCGTCCCGGGCCGGGCGCAGAACGTCGCCGAGATGGCGCTGGACTTCGTGCGGGTCAACATCGTCGAGGAGGTGCTCGGCGAGCGCCGCGGACGGCGCTACGTGCCCCTGCTGACGATCATGTTCTTCGCGATCCTCGCGATGAACATCACGGGCGTCGTGCCGCTCCTCAACATCGCGTCGACGAGCACGGTGACGGTGCCGCTCCTGCTCGCGATCGTGTCCTGGATCGCCTTCGTCGTCGCCGGGATCCGGGCGCACGGCGTGTTCGGCTACGTGCGGTCGAGCCTGTTCCCGGCGGGCGTGCCGTGGCCGGTGTACATCATCCTCGCGCCGATCGAGCTGGTCTCGACCTTCATCCTCCGGCCGGCGACGCTCACCGTCCGTCTCATGGCCAACATGCTGGCCGGGCACCTGCTGCTCGTCCTGTTCTTCTCGATGACGAGCTGGCTGTTCCTCGAGGCGAGCGGCGCCCTCAAGGCGGTCGGCACCCTGACGTTCGCCGCGGGCTTCGCGTTCACGGTGTTCGAGATCTTCGTCGCGGCGCTGCAGGCGTACATCTTCACCCTGCTCACCGCGGTGTACATCAGCCTCTCGGTGGAGGCGCACTGACCCAGCCGGGGCCCGCGAGGGTGCCGGTCGCACGACCTGTAACGCACACGGCCCGGACGCCCGTCCGGACCGGACGACGGAAGGAAGACCAGACGTGGAGATCACCGGCAACCTCGCCACCATCGGCTACGGGCTCGCCACGCTCGGCCCCGGCATCGGCATCGGCATCCTCGTCGCCAAGACGCAGGAGGCCACGGCCCGCCAGCCGGAGGTCGCGGGCGCGCTGCGCATCAACATGTTCATCGGCATGGCCCTCGTCGAGGCGCTCGGCCTCATCGGCCTGGTCGCCGGTCTGATGTTCTGATGCTCCGGACCACCGTCCTGGCGGCGGAGGGGGCCGACGTCCCCGAGGGGATCGAGCTCTTCTTCCCGCCGCTGTCCGAGATCATCTTCTCGGCGCTGGCCCTCGGCATCCTCGCGTGGGTGTTCCTGCGCAAGGTGCTGCCGACCTTCACGAAGATCCTCGACGAGCGCACCGAGCGCATCGAGGGCGGCCTCGCGAAGGCGGAGGCCGCGCAGGAGGAGGCCGCGCGGGCGCTCGCGGAGTACCACCAGCAGCTCAACCAGGCGCGCGCCGAGGCCCAGCGCATCCGCGAGGAGGCCCGGGCCGAGGGCGCCCAGATCGTCGCGGAGCTGCGGGCGAAGGCGACCGCCGACGCCGAGCGCACGATCGCGAACGCCCAGCGGCAGATCGAGGCCGAGCGGCAGCAGGCCGCCGTCGCGCTGCGGGCCGAGGTGGGCGCGCTCGCGACAGAGCTCGCGTCCCGCATCGTCGGCGAGGCGCTCGCGGACGAGGCGCGGCAGTCGCGCGTCATCGACAGGTTCCTCGACGAGCTCGAGGCGGCGGTCGCGGCGGGCGAGCCCGCGCGCGCGGCCGACGCCACGGGGGGCGAGGGGCGCTGATGCGAGGGGTCAGCCAGGCGTCGTACCGCGCGGTCGCGGACGGCTACGAGCGCGTGCTCGCGGCCGCGGGCGCCGACGCCGCGGGGCTCGGCGGCGAGCTGTTCGGGGTGGTCGACGCGCTCGACCGCTCCGGCGCCCTGCGCCGCGCCCTGAGCGACCCCGCGCGCGACGGCGACGACAAGGCGGCGCTCGCCGAGCACCTGCTCGGCGGCAAGGCGGACCCGAGGGTCGTCGAGCTCGTCGGGACGCTGGCGCGGCAGCGCTGGTCGACGCCGGAGGACCTCACCGAGGCGCTCGAGCGGCTCGCCGCGGAGACCGTGCTGGCCGCGGCGCAGGCCGGCGGCGACCTCGAGCGGGTCGAGGAGGAGCTCTTCCGCTTCGGCCGGTTCCTCGCCCACGAGCGCGGCGTCCGGGAGGCCCTGACCGACCGCATGGCGACGCCCGAGGCGCGGGTCGCCGTCGCGCGGACGCTGCTGGCCGGCAAGGTGCACCCGGTGACGGCCCAGCTCGTCGAGCGGGCCGCGCGCGAGCCGCGGGGGCGCACGATCACCTCCACCCTCGCCGACCTCGGCCGCCTCGCCGCCCTGCGGCGGCAGCGGCTGCTGGCCACGGTGACCGTCGCCGTCCCGCCGACGCCGGCCCAGCTCGAGCGACTGACGGCGCTGCTGACCCGGGCCTACGGCAGGGCCGTCCAGGTCAACGTCGCCGTGGACCCGGAGGTCGTCGGCGGCCTGCGCGTCGTCGTCGGCGACGAGGTCGTCGACGCGACGGTCCTGGCCCGCCTGGACGAGGTCCGCCGCAGGCTGGCGGTCTGAGGGGCCCCGAGACATCCATCCCGAAGCACACGGCGCGCAGCGCCGACCGGAACGAAAGAGAGCAGGATGGCTGAGCTGACGATCAGGCCCGAGGAGATCCGGGCCGCGCTGGACAGCTTCGTGGAGTCCTACACGCCCTCGGGCGCGGTCCGCGAGGAGGTCGGCCGGGTCACGCTCGCGGCGGACGGCATCGCGCAGGTCGAGGGGCTGCCGGGCGCGATGGCCAACGAGCTGCTCGAGTTCGAGGACGGAACCCGCGGCCTCGCGCTCAACCTCGACGTGCGCGAGATCGGCGTCGTCGTGCTGGGCG
>JAAZAC010000024.1 GCA_012514545.1 Actinomycetales bacterium
CGAGACGGGCCGGCCGTCGATCATCTCGCTGCGCACGATCATCGGCTGGCCCTCGCCGAACAAGCAGAACACCGGCGCGATCCACGGCTCGGCGCTCGGCACCGACGAGGTCCGCGCGCTCAAGGAGGTGCTCGGCTTCGACCCGGACCGGACGTTCCAGGTCGAGGACGAGGTCCTCGCGCACGCCCGCGAGGTCGCCGAGCGCGGCGCGGCCGCGCACGCCGAGTGGGACCACGCGTTCGCGCAGTGGCGCGCCGCGCAGCCCGAGCGGGCCGAGCTGTTCGACCGGCTCGCCGCGCGGCGCCTGCCGGCCGGCTGGACCGACGCGCTGCCCGTCTTCCCGGCGGGCAAGGCCGTGGCGACCCGCTCGGCGTCGGGCAAGGTGCTCTCCGCCCTCGCCCCCGTGCTGCCCGAGCTCTGGGGCGGCTCCGCCGACCTCGCCGGCTCGAACAACACGACCATGGAGGGCGAGCCGTCGTTCCTGCCCGAGGGCCGCAGCACCAAGGCCTTCTCCGGGCACCCCTACGGGCGCACGCTGCACTTCGGCATCCGCGAGCACGCCATGGGCTCGATCCTCAACGGGATCGCGCTGCACGGCGGCACCCGCCCCTACGGCGGCACGTTCCTGGTGTTCAGCGACTACATGCGCCCCGCCGTCCGGCTCGCGGCGCTCATGAAGCTGCCCGTGACGTTCGTCTGGACGCACGACTCCATCGGCCTCGGCGAGGACGGCCCGACGCACCAGCCGGTCGAGCACCTCGCGGCGCTCCGCGCGATCCCGGGTCTCGACGTCGTGCGCCCCGCGGACGCGAACGAGACCGCCTGGGCGTGGCGCACGATCCTCGAGCGCACGGAGAACCCGGCCGGCCTCGTCCTGACCCGCCAGAACGTGCCGACGTTCGAGCGCGGCGACGGCCCGGCCACGGGCGACACCCTCGCGTCCGCCGAGGGCGTGGTCCGCGGCGCGTACGTCCTCGCCGAGGCGCCGGGCGGCACCCCCGAGGTGCTCCTGCTCGCCACCGGCAGCGAGGTGCAGCTCGCCCTCGCCGCCCGCGAGCAGCTCGCCGAGGAGGGCATCGCCGCACGGGTCGTGTCGATCCCGTGCCGCGAGTGGTTCGACGAGCAGGACGCCGCCTACCGCGAGTCCGTCCTGCCCGCCTCCGTCCGCGCGCGCGTCTCCGTGGAGGCGGCCGTGGCGCAGGGCTGGCGGGAGCTCGTCGGCGACGCCGGCCGCTGCGTGTCGCTCGAGCACTTCGGCGCCTCCGCCGACTACCAGCGGCTCTACACCGAGTTCGGGATCACCGCCGAGGCCGTGGTGGCCGCCGCGAAGGCGTCCCTCGCCGACGTGGCCGCCGGCACGGCGACCCCGGGCGGCCCCGCGAAGGACACGAGGGGCGGCACCGGCGATCTGTGACGCCCCACCGTGCCCCGGCCGCTCGCGACGGCGGCCGGGGCACCGACAGTGAGGAGCACCGGCATGACCGACCACCGCACGACACCCGTCGGCGGCGCCCGGCCCCGGGGCGTCGCTCTCCTGGCCGACGCAGGTGTCGCGATCTGGCTCGACGACCTCTCCCGTGAGCTCCTCCCGGACGGGCTCGCCGAGCTGGTGCGGGACCGGGGCGTCGTCGGGGTGACGACGAACCCGACGATCTTCGCCTCGGCCCTGGCCAAGGGCCACGCGTACGACGCGCAGCTGCGCGAGCTCGCCGCGGCCGGCGTGGACGCGGACGAGGCGGTCTTCCGCATCACCACCGACGACGTGCGCGCGGCGTGCGACGTCCTCGCGCCCGTGCACGAGGCCACCGACGGCGTGGACGGCCGCGTGTCCATCGAGGTCGACCCGCGGCTCGCGCGGGACACCGCGGGGACGCTCGCCGCCGCGCGCCGCCTGTGGCGCACGGTGGACCGGCCCAACTGCTTCATCAAGATCCCGGCGACCGTCGAGGGCCTGCCCGCGATCACGGCCGCGGTCGCCGAGGGCATCTCGGTCAACGTCACCCTGATCTTCTCGCTCGAGCGGTACCGGGCCGTCGTCGACGCCTACCGCCGGGGCCTGGAGCAGGCGCGCGCGGCCGGGCGCGACCTGTCCGGCATCGCCTCCGTGGCGTCCTTCTTCGTCTCGCGGGTCGACACCGCGGTGGACGCGCGGCTCGACGCCCTCGGCACCGCCGAGGCGGTGGCGCTCCGCGGGTCGATCGCGATCGCCAACGCGCGGCTCGCCTACCGCCACCACGAAGAGAGCCTGCGGACCCCGCCGTGGCGGGAGCTGCTCGCCGCCGGGGCTCGCCCGCAGCGGCCGCTGTGGGCCTCCACGGGCGTGAAGGACCCGGCCTACCCGGACACGCTGTACGTCGACCACCTGGTGGCCCCCGGCGTCGTGAGCACGATGCCGCGTGCGACGCTGGAGGCCGTCGCCGACCACGGCACGGCGGGCGAGGACACGGTGACCGGCGCCTACGACGACGCCGCCGACCGCCTCCGCCGCCTGGCCGGGCTCGGCGTCGACCTGGACGAGGTGACGGCACGACTGGAGGTCGAGGGCGTGGACAAGTTCGTCGCGAGCTGGGACGAGCTCCTCACGACCGTGCGCGCCGCCCTGGAGGCGGCCCGGTGAGCCACGGCGGGTCCGGCGCGCAGGCCGGCGCCCCCGCGAACCCCCTCCGGGACCCCCGCGACCGCCGGCTGCCCCGGATCGCGGGACCGTGCGGGCTGGTGATCTTCGGCGTCACGGGCGACCTCGCGCGCCGCAAGCTCATGCCGGCGGTGTACGACCTCGCGAACCGCGGCCTGCTCCCCCCGGGCTTCGCCCTCACGGGGTTCGCGCGCCGGGACTGGGCGGACCAGGACTTCGCCCAGGTCGTGCACGACGCCGTCCAGGAGCACGCGCGGACGCCGTTCCGCGAGGCCGTGTGGGAGCAGCTCGCCGAGGGCATCCGCTTCGTGCAGGGCGAGTTCGACGACGACGCGGCCTTCGACCGGCTCAGCCGCACCGTCGCCGAGCTCGACGCCGAGCGCGGTACGGGCGGCAACCACGCGTTCTACCTGTCCGTCCCGCCGCGGGCGTTCCCGCTCGTGTGCCGCCAGCTCGCGCGCTCGGGCCTCTCGCAGCAGCCCGACGGCGCGTGGCGGCGCGTCGTCGTCGAGAAGCCGTTCGGGCACGACCTGGCCAGCGCGCGCGAGCTCAACGACGTCGTCTCCGAGGTCTTCACGCCCGAGTCGGTGTTCCGCATCGACCACTACCTGGGCAAGGAGACGGTCCAGAACATGCTGGCGCTGCGGTTCGCCAACCAGCTGTTCGAGCCGATCTGGAACGCCAACTACGTCGACCACGTGCAGATCACGATGGCCGAGGACATCGGGATCGGCGGCCGGGCCGGGTACTACGACGGCATCGGCGCGGCCCGCGACGTCATCCAGAACCACCTCCTCCAGCTGCTCGCGCTCACCGCGATGGAGGAGCCCGTCTCCTTCGGTCCGGACGACCTGCGGGCGGAGAAGGAGAAGGTGCTGTCCGCCGTCCGGCTGCCGAAGGACCTCGCGGCCCACACCGCGCGCGGCCAGTACGCGGCGGGCTGGCAGGGCGGCGAGGAGGTCGTCGGCTACCTCGACGAGGAGGGCATCGCGCCCGACTCGGTCACCGAGACGTACGCGGCCGTGCGGCTCGACGTCGACACCCGGCGCTGGGCGGGCGTGCCGTTCTACCTGCGCACGGGCAAGCGGCTCGGGCGCCGGGTCACCGAGGTCGCCGTCGTGTTCAAGAAGGCGCCGCACCTGCCGTTCGAGTCC
Source organism: Actinomycetales bacterium (assembly GCA_012514545.1). Classification (GTDB taxonomy): domain Bacteria; phylum Actinomycetota; class Actinomycetes; order Actinomycetales; family Cellulomonadaceae; genus Actinotalea. The sequence goes on from JAAZAC010000024.1 coordinate 3,790, forward strand.
ACGGCCACGCGCGAGCTCGGCAACAACGCCCTCGTCATCCGCGTGCAGCCCGACGAGGGCGTGACGATCCGGTTCGGCGAGAAGGTCCCGGGCACCTCGATGGAGGTGCGCGACGTGACCATGGACTTCGGCTACGGGCACGCCTTCACCGAGTCCTCCCCCGAGGCGTACGAGCGGCTCATCCTCGACGTCCTGCTCGGGGACCCGCCGCTGTTCCCGCGGCAGCGCGAGGTCGAGCTGTCCTGGATGATCCTCGACCCGATCATCGAGTTCTGGGCGACCCAGGGCCGGCCGGAGCCCTACCGCTCCGGGACGTGGGGGCCGTCGTCGGCGGACGCGATGATGGCGAGGGACGGACGCACGTGGCGGCGGCCGTGAGCGCGGCCCGGCGCGCGGGTCGCGGCGTGGGCTGCCGCGCGGCCGCCCGCGGGCGCGAGACGACGGGAGGGGCCCGATGATCGTCGACCTGCCGGAGACGACGACCGGGGAGGTCGCGCGCCGACTCGTCCACCTGCGCGAGGAGGGCGGCGCGGTCGCGCTCGGCCGCGTGCTCACGCTCGTCATCGACGCCGACGCCGCGGACGTCGAGGACGCCGTCGCCGTCACGAACGACGTCAGCCGCGAGCACCCGATGCGCGTCATCGTCCTGGCGCGGGACGCCGCGACGGGCGCCGGGCCGCGCGTCGACGCCCAGATCCGCGTCGGCGGCGACGCCGGGGCGAGCGAGGTCGTGCTGCTGCGGGCGTCCGGCGAGATGCTCGAGCACGCCGACACGCTCGTCGTGCCCCTGCTGCTGCCCGACGCCCCGATCGTCGTCTGGTGGCCGCGGGAGATCCCCGCGCGGCCCGCCGCGCACCCCATCGGGCAGATGGCGCAGCGGCGGATCACCGACTCGCTCGCGTGCTCCGACCCCATCGGCACCCTCGAGCGGCTGCGCGACGGCTACACCGACGGCGACACGGACCTCGCGTGGACCCGCCTCACCGTGTGGCGCGGGCTCCTGGCCGCGGCGTTCGACCTGCCGCCCTACGAGCCGGTGACCGCCGCGCGCATCACGGGCGACGCGTCGCACCCCTCGCTGCACCTGCTCGGCGCGTGGCTCGCCCTCTCCCTCGACTGCCCCGTGGAGGTGGTGGGCGCGCCCGACGCCGTCGGCATCACCCAGGTGCGCCTCGAGCGGCCGTCCGGGCCCCTCGAGATCGACCGCCCGGACGGCCGCCGGGCCACGCTGCGCCACCCGGGCCAGCCCGTGCGCCACCTGGCGATGCCGCTGCGCGAGCTGCGCGAGTGCCTGTCGGAGGACCTGCGGCGGATGGACGCCGACGAGGTCTACGGCGAGGTGCTCCGCGACGGCCTGGCGAGGGTCCTGCCGTGACCGCCCCCGTCGTCGTCGTGCACCCCGACGCGGACGCCCTGGCCAAGGCCACCGCCGCCCGCCTCCTGCTCCGCCTCCTCGACGCGCAGTCGCTGCACAGCCCCGTGCACGTCGTGCTCACCGGCGGCGGCATGGGCGGCCGGGTGCTCGCCGAGGTCGCGGCCTCGCCGCTGCGCGACGCGGTCGACTGGTCGGGCGTGCACGTGTGGTGGGGCGACGAGCGGTTCCTGCCCGCGGGCGACCCCGAGCGCAACGAGACCCAGGCCCGCGCCGCCCTCCTCGACGTGCTCCCGCTGCCCGAGGGGAACGTGCACGCCGTGCCGCCGCACGGGCCCCACACGCCGACGCCGGAGGAGGCCGCCGCCGCCTACGCACGCGAGCTGGCCGACCACGCCGCCGACGGCGACGACGCCGGGCCCGAGGTGCCGGCGTTCGACCTGCTGCTCCTCGGCGTCGGGCCGGACGGGCACGTCGCCTCGCTCTTTCCCGGCCGCGGCGCCGTGCACGTCGTCGACACGACCACCGTCGCCGTGCACGACTCCCCCAAGCCGCCGCCCGAGCGCGTCAGCCTCACGCTGCCGGCCATCGAGGCGGCCGAGGAGGTCTGGCTCGTCGTGTCCGGCGCGGACAAGGCCCCCGCCGTACGCAGCGCGCTCGCCGGCGCGGACCCCGACGACGTGCCCGCCGCCGCGGTCCGCGGGCGTCGCCGCACGCTCTGGCTGCTCGACGTGGCCGCCGCCGGGTGAACGCCC
>JAAZAC010000242.1 GCA_012514545.1 Actinomycetales bacterium
ATCGACCACCACGGGCCGCCCGCCGAAGCCGGCGACCGCCGTCGCGACGTCGGGCGCCGACGCCGCGAGCATCGGGCGCACGGGGCGCCCCACGGTCAGGCCGAACGCGGCGAGGGCCGCCCGCGCGGCCGCGGGGTCCGCGGCGCCGAGCGCGGCGACGGCGACTGGCTCGGTCGCCCCGGCGAGCATCGCCGCGCGGCGGACCTCCTCGGCGGGCACGCCCGCGGCCTCGGCGACGGCGTCGAGCAGGAGCGCGTCGAGCGCGCCCTGGCGCAGCTCGCCCGTGACGAGCCCGGCGAGCAGCCGCTGCTCGGGCTCGGTCGCGGCGGCGAAGAGGTCCCGCGCGAGCGCGGCGCGGGCGGTCGCGGACCCCGGCCCCGCGAGCGCGGCCATGCGCTCGAACGCGGCGTCGACCGCGAGCACGTCGAGGCTGGCCTCGGCCGCGGGCGGCGGCATCGCGGCGAGCGAGCGCCAGCCGAGCCCCGTGCGCCGCTGGCGCAGCTCGCCGGCGAGGTAGCGGGCGACGACGGGCAGCTCGTCCGGCGTCGCGCGGCGCAGCAGCCCGGCGAGGGCCGCGCGCTTGGCCAGGCGCGAGCGCGTCGCGGCGACGCGCTCGGACGTGGCGGCGAGGTCGGCGAGCAGCACGGGGACATCCTGCGCCCCGGGCCCGACAGGCGCGCGAGGTGCCCGTGTGGGTCAGGCAGCGCCCTCCGGGGCGTCGAGGTCCGACTCGATGAGCGCCGCGATGGCCTCGACGGCCTCGGCGTTCTCGGACTCGACCGTCACGGTCGCGCCCTGGTCCGCCCCGAGCGTCATGATGAGCAGGGCCGACGCCGCGTCGACCGGGCCCTTGTCGCGGGTCCGCAGCGTGATGGTCTCGGGGTAGCGGGCCGCGGCCTCGGCGATGATCGTCGCGGGGCGCGCGTGCAGACCGACCGCTGATCCGACGACGGCGGTCCGGCTCGGCATGGGGTCCTCCAGCAAGCGGTGAGGTGGGGCGGACGGCGAGGGGGCCCGGCCCGGCGTCGCGGGCCGGGCCCCCACCCGATGGATCAGCCGATGGTCAGCCGTCGGCCTTGGCGGTGTCCGAGCCCTCCGCGGGCGCGGACTCGCTCGTGGTCGCGGCGGTGCCGTCGCCGGCACCGGCCTCGGCCGTGGCGACCTCGGCGAGGTACGCGTCACGGCGGACGCCCGGCGTCCAGCCGCGGTCCACGACGCGCCGCTGGAACATGCTCGCGAGCACCACGAGGGCGGCCGCGAGGATGACCAGGATGATGATGCCGCCGACCGTGCCCGCCTTGACGGCGTTGCCGACGACGATGCCGTACCAGCCGAAGTCGGCGTCACCGAACGTGGTGTTCGCGAAGCCGAGCGAGCCGAGCACCGTGAGGAGCACGGCCGGCAGGAACGTGATGAGCACGCCGTTGACGAACGCACCGAGCATCGCGCCGCGGCGACCACCCGTCGCGTTGCCGTAGACGCCCGCCGCACCGCCGGTGAAGAAGTGCGGGACCATGCCGGGCAGGATCAGCGCGAGCCCGAAGGCGGGGCCGAAGATCCAGGCCAGCAGGCCGAGCGACACCAGGCCGCCCACGAACGAGGCGATGAAGCCGATGAGGACGGCGTTCGGGGCGTACGGGAAGACGATCGGGCAGTCGAGCGCCGGCTTGGCACCCGGCACCACGCGCTCGGCGATGCCCTGGAACGCGGGGACCAGCTCGCCGAGGATCGTGCGGAC
>JAAZAC010000243.1 GCA_012514545.1 Actinomycetales bacterium
CCCTTCCCGCGGATCGGCAGCGGGGCGTAGGGCGGTCGGTCGGTCGGGTCAGTCCGCCGACGTCGCGGCGTCGCCGACGTAGGCGTCCCAGGCCGCCTCGAGCGACGCCGGGAACTCCCGGAGCCGCCAGACGATCGCCTGCAGGGGCTCGACGCTCGCCGAGGAGACGCCGATGCCGGACGCGTCGAGCCCCGCGGCCCGGCACGAGAAGAGGGCGCGCCGCAGGTGGTAGTCCTGCGTGACGACGACGGCGGAGTCGTACCCGGCGTCGTGGGCGCGCCGGCACGAGGCGGTGGTGTCGACGCCCTCGCGGTCGAGCTCGACGGCCTCGGCGGGCACGCCGCGCTCGAGCAGCCAGGCGCGCATGGCGCGGGGCTCGTCGTGCCTGCGGTCGCGCCCGTCGCCGGACACGACGACGACGGGGGCGACGCCGTCGGCGTAGAGCTGGGCGGCGGCGTCGAGGCGGCGCCGGAGGTAGGTCGACGGGCTGCCGTCGGGCCGCAGGCCGGCGCCGAGCACGAGGACGGCGTCCGCGCGGGGGGCGTCGGCGGGGTCGGGCACGACGGCGGCCTGGCCGACCGCCTGCACCCACCCGAAGGGCACGAGGGCGGCGGCGAGCACGACGCCGACGACCACGCGGAGCCAGAGCCGGCGCCGGACGCGCACGCGGGGGCGCCGGTCCGTGAGCACGTGCCGAGAGTAGGGCCAGGGGGTCCGCCCGCGTGGCTGGTTCGTGCGACTGAACGCTCGTGTAGGATGCTGAACGTGCGTTCAGCCCCGCCGGTCGACGACCTCACCGCCAAGGCCCGGATCCGCGACGCGGCCATCCGGCGATTCGCGGTGGACGGCATGGGCGCGTCGATCCGCGCGATCGCCGCGGACGCCGGGGTGAGCCCCGCGCTCGTCATGCACCACTTCGGCTCGCGCGCCGGGCTGCGCGAGGCGTGCGACGCGTACGTGCACGCCCAGATCCGCGAGCACAAGACCGCGGCGATGCGCGCCGACCCGTCGGCCACGGCGCTGCTCGTCCAGCTCGCCCAGCTCGAGGACTACGCCCCGCTCGTCGGCTACACGATCCGCGCGCTGCAGGCGGGCGGCGAGGGCGCCCGGCGGTTCGTCGAGCAGGCGGTGGCCGACGCCGTCGCCTACCTCGCGGAGGGCGAGGCCGCCGGGACGGTCCGGCCGAGCCGGGACCCCGAGGCTCGCGCGCGCTGGATGGCCGAGTCGGCGCTGGGTGCCCTGCTCCTGCAGGCCCCGGCGCTCGAGGAGCACATGGACCTCGCCGAGCTGCCGCGCTGGCTGCGCGCCTACGCCATGCGCGTCCTGCTGCCCGCCCTGGAGCTGTACACCGAGCCCCTGCTCACGGACGCCTCGATGCTCGACGCGTTCCTGCGCGCCCGCGACGCCTACGAGGACCCCGGCCCCGAGGAGCGCGGGCCCTGACCGGTCGGCCCGCCGCCGCCCGCCCCGGCCGCCCGGCCCGGGCCCGCCGCGGCGCCCCCGACCCGTCGACCTGGAGGAGACCCGCATGACCGACCTCGCCATCGAGGCCCGCGACCTCGTCAAGACCTTCGGCACCACCCGCGCCCTGGACGGCTTCACGCTGAGCGTGGAGCACGGGCAGGTCGCGGGCTTCCTCGGCCCGAACGGGGCCGGCAAGTCCACCACCATCCGCGTCCTGCTCGGCATGCTGCGCGCGGACTCGGGCACGGCGCGCGTGCTCGGCCTCGACCCGTGGGCCGACGCCGTCGCGATCCACCGGCGCATCGCCTACGTCGCGGGCGACACGAACCTGTGGCCGAACCTCACCGGGGGCGAGGTCATCGACCTGCTCACGCGCATCCACGGCGGCGCCCGCGAGCGGGCCCGGGCCGCCCGCCGCGCGGAGCTGATCGAGCGCTTCGAGCTCGACCCCACGAAGAAGGTGCGCACCTACTCCAAGGGCAACCGGCAGAAGGTCGCCCTGGTCTGCGCGCTCGCGTCCGACGCCGAGCTCTACCTCCTCGACGAGCCCACCGCGGGCCTCGACCCCCTCATGGAGGCGGTGTTCACCGACGAGGTGCGACGGCTGCGCGACGCCGGCCGCACGGTGCTGCTGAGCAGCCACATCCTCGCGGAGGTCGAGAAGCTGTGCGACACCGTGACGATCATCCGCGCGGGCCGCGCGGTCGAGTCGGGCACGCTCGCCCAGCTCCGCCACCTCACACGGTCGACCGTCACGGCCGCCGTGCCCGCTGGCCCGGGCCGCCTCGCCGCGCTGCCGGGCGTGCACGACCTCGTGGCCGACGACGGCCGCGTGCGCTTCGACGTCGACGACGCGCACGTCGCCGAGGTCCTGCGGGCCCTCGCCGATGCCGGGGTGGCGAACGTGACGATCACCCCGCCGTCGCTGGAGGAGCTCTTCCTGCGGCACTACGGGGACGACGTCGTCGCCGCGGCCGCGGGGCGGGACGACGCCGCCGACGCCGGCGCCCGAGGGGCAGGCCGGCGCGCCCGCCGGGGGGCCGGGAGATGACGACGACCCTGCGCGAGGCGACGGTCGCCCTGTCCGACGGCGCGCACCGGCCGTGGGCCCGCACCGCCGCGCTGCTGCGGCTCTACCTGCGCCTCGACCGCGTGCGCATCGCGGTGTGGGCGCTCGCGGTCTACGGCACCGTGGCCGGGAGCATCGCCACGCTGCTGGAGACGTACCCGACCCAGGAGTCGCTGCAGGCGCGGGCGGCGCTGCTGTCGAACCCGTCGGCGGTGATGATGACCGGCCCGGCGTTCGGCCGGGAGCACTACACGTTCGGCGCGATGGTGGCGAACGAGCTGTCGCTCTGGGTGCTCGTCGCGGCCGCGATCATGAGCGTCCTGCTCGTCGTCCGGCACACCCGCGCGGAGGAGGAGGCCGGCCGCCTCGAGGTGGTGCGGGCGCTGCCCGTCGGGCGGTTCGCCCCGCCCACGGCGGCGTTCGCCACGGTCGCCGTCGCGAACGTCGTCGTCGGGGCGGCGGTGACGGCGGGCCTGCTCTCCGGCGGCGCCGACCTCGCGGTGGCGGACTCGGCGGCCTTCGGCGTGGGCACCGCGCTGACCGGCCTCGTGTTCGCGGCGGTCGCGGCGGTGGCGGCGCAGCTCACCGAGCACGGGCGCGCGGCCTCGGGCGCGGCGCTCGCGGTGGTGGGCGCGACGTTCCTCACGCGCGGCATCGGCGACGTCATCGACCCGCTGGGGTCGCCGCTGTCCTGGACCTCGCCGTTCGCGTGGGCGCAGCAGACGCGGCTCTACGTCGACCTGCGCTGGTGGCCGCTCGTGCTCAGCGCGGTCGCCGCGGCCGCGCTGGGCGCGCTCGCCGTGGGCCTCGCGCAGCGCCGCGACCTCGGGGCGGGCCTGCGCGCGCCGCGCCCGGGGCCGGCGGGTGCCGCGCCGGCGCTGCTGGGCCCGGTGGGGCTGGCGTGGCGGCTGCTGCGCGGCCTCTTCTGGGGCTGGGCGGCGGGCACGACGCTGTTCGCGGTGGCGTTCGGCGCCATGGCGAACTCGCTGGAGGACTTCGCGGAGGAGCTGCCGGACCTCGGGGACCTCTTCCAGATCGACCTCACCGACCTCACGAACGCGTTCGCCTCGGTCGTGCTCGCGTTCCTGGTCGTCGGGGTGGCGTGCTTCGTCGTGGCCGCGGTGCTCCGCCTCCGGGCGGAGGAGGGGCAGGGCCGGGTGGCGGCCGTCGTCGTGACCGGGACGTCGCGGCCGCGGCTGCTGGCGGGCTGGCTCGCCGTCGTCGCGGGCGGGGCGGTCGTCATGACCGTGCTCGTCGGCCTCGGCGCGGGCGTGGGCGTCTGGTCCGGCTCGGGGGACCCCGCGTGGGTGGGCCGGATGGCGGTGGCGGCGCTCGCGTACCTGCCGGCGGTCGCGCTGTTCGGGGCGGTGGCGGTGGCGCTGGCGGGCCTCGCGCCGGGTGCGGCGCCGTGGGCGTGGCTGCCGGTCGGGTGGTCGGCGTTCGTCCTGTTCCTGGGCGGGCTGCTCGACCTGCCGGAGTGGACGCGCGAGGTCTCGCCGTTCGAGCACACGCCGCTGGTGCCGCAGGAGGCCCTCGCGGCCGGGCCGCTCGTCGTGATGGGCCTGACCGCCGCGGCGCTCGTCGCCGCGGGGTTCGTCGGCTTCACGCGCCGGGACCTCGAGCGGTGAGGAGGGGCGCGGGACTCGCGGTTGACTGCCGAACGAACGGTCGTGCTATTTTCGCCCGGTGACGACCACGCCCGACGACGTCCGCGTCCTCCTCGGGCTGCCCCCCGGGGCCGACGAACCACCCCGTGCCGCGACGAAGGGCGGCCGGACCCGGGAGGCGATCCTCGAGGCCGGGGTCGCCCTCGCCTGCCGCACCGGGCTGGGCGGGCTGACCATCGCGTCCCTCGCGGCCGAGGTGGGCATGTCGAAGAGCGGAATGTTCGCCCACTTCGGCTCGAAGGAGGCGCTGCAGCTCGCCGTGCTCGACGCGGCCGCCCGCCAGTTCGCCGTCGAGGTCGTCATCCCCGCGCTCCACGTGGCGCGCGGGGAGCCGCGCGTCCGCGCCCTCGTCGAGAACTGGATCACCTGCGGGCTCGAGCGCCGCCCCGGCGGCTGCCTCTTCGTCAAGGCCAGCACCGAGCTCGACGAGCAGCCCGGCCCCGTGCGCGACCGCCTCCGCGACCAGCACCGCGAGCTCGCCCGCACCCTCGCGCGGGTGTTCGAGGGCGGGATCCGGGAGGGCCACTTCCGGCCCGACGCCGACCCCGAGCAGTTCGCGGCCGACCTGCACGCCGTGATGCTCGGCTTCTACCACCGCCATCGCCTGCTCGCCGACCCGTCGGCGGCCGACCGCGCGCGGGCCGCCGTCGACGCCCTGCTCGACGCCGCCCGCCCGACCACCCAGGGGGCCCGATGACCAGCACTCCCACGCCCGCCGCGCCGGCCGCCACCGACCTGGCCCCGCCCGTCGTCGGGCACGTCCGGCCCCGGCGCCTGCGCCGCCGCGTGGCCGCCTACGCGGGCCTCGCCTGGCTGC
>JAAZAC010000244.1 GCA_012514545.1 Actinomycetales bacterium
CCGTCGCGCTCGAGCACCTCGAGGACGGCGGCGTGCGCGTCGCGGTCGTGGATCTGCAGCGGCAGGCCGAGCTCCTTGGCGAGCGCGACGTGCGCGCGGAACGCCTCGACCTGGACCGCGCGCCCGCGCTCGCCCGCGCGGAAGTGGTCCAGCCCGGTCTCGCCGATCGCCCGGACCCGGGGCTCGGCGCGCGCCGCCGCCGCGACGGCCGCGACCGCCTCGTCGAGCGGGACCTCGTGGTGCGGGCGCGGGTCCGGGTCGAGCCCGTCCGGGGCGACCTCGCGCACCCCCGCGTGCAGCACCGCCTCGTTCGGGTGGATCGCGACGGCGCCGAGCACCGCGGGCTGCGCGCGGACCGCGTCGACGGTCCAGCCGATCGACGGCAGGTCGCAGCCCACGGTGAGCACGCGGTCCACGCCCGCGCGCGCGGCCCGGGCGAGGTGGTCGGCGACCGCCAGGGGCGCGGGCGACCCGGCGCCGTAGGGCGCGCGTGCGTCCGGCGCGCCACGCCAGCCCGCGGCGTCGGTCTCCGCGAGCACCGCGTCGAGGTGCGTGTGGTGGTCGGGGACGGGGTGCGGCAGCGGCTCCGGGTCGTCGGGCCAGCCCGCGTCCCGCGGGCGCCGGGCCACTCAGCCCTCCCCGGCGGGGCCCCGCAGCCGGTCGAGCTCGGCCTCGACGACGGACTCGTCGAGCTTGGCGAACACCGGCGTCGGCCGGTCCACCGGCGTCCCGACGACGACGGGCCGCGACTCCCAGCGCGGCGTCGCCGAGTAGTCGCCCGTGATGACCGGGTAGGTCTCCAGGCCGGCCCCGTGGCCCGGGTCGAGCTCGGTGACGTGCTCCACCCGCGGCATCGGCATGTACTCGCCCTCGCCGCCGAGCACCCGGTGCACCTGGTTCGCCGAGTGCGGCAGGAACGGCGCGAGGATCGTGTTGCAGTCGCTCACGCACTGCGCCGCGACGTGCAGCACGGTGCCGAGCCGCTCGCGCTGCGACGGGTCCTTCATCTTGTAGGGCTCCGTCGCCGAGAGGTACTTGTTCACCTCGCCGACGACGCGCATCGCCTCGGCGATCGCGGCGCGCTGGCGGTGCCGCGCGACGAGGCCGCCGACGGTGTCGAACCCGGCGCGCACGGTCGCCAGGATCTCGGTGTCCACCGGCTCGAGCGGGCCCGCGGCGGGGATCGCGCCGAAGCTCTTGTGGATCATCGCCGCGGTGCGGTTGACCAAGTTGCCCCAGCCCGCGACGAGCTCGGAGTTGGTGCGCTGGACGAACTCCGACCACGTGAAGTCCGAGTCCGAGGTCTCCGGGCCGGCCGCGCAGATGAAGTAGCGCAGCGCGTCCGGCTGGTAGCGGGCGAGCACGTCGCCGACGTAGATGACCACGCCGCGCGACGACGAGAACTGCTTGCCCTCCATGGTGAGGAACTCGCTCGAGACCACCTCGGTGGGCAGGTTGAGCACGCCGTACTCGCCGGGCTCGCCGCCCCGCTCCCCCTGGCCGTTGTAGGCGAGCAGCTCGGCGGGCCAGATCTGGGAGTGGAAGACGATGTTGTCCTTGCCCATGAAGTAGTACGACCGCGCCCCCGGGTCGTTCCACCACTCGCGCCAGCGCTCCGGCTCGCCCAGGCGGCGGGCCCACTCGATGCTCGCCGACAGGTAGCCGATGACGGCGTCGAACCACACGTACAGCCGCTTGGTCGGCTGGTCGCGCCACCCGTCGAGCGGCACGGGGATGCCCCAGTCGATGTCGCGCGTCATCGCGCGCGGGCGGATGTCCTCGAGCAGGTTCTGGCTGAACTTGATGACGTTCGGCCGCCACAGCCCGGTCGCCGCGCGTCCCTCGAGCCAGGTGCCGAGCGCCTCGGCGAGCGCGGGCAGGTCGAGGAAGAAGTGCTGCGTCTCGACGAACGTCGGCGTCTCGCCGTTGATCCGGCTGCGGGGCTCGATGAGGTCCGTCGGGTCGAGCTGGTTGCCGCAGTTGTCGCACTGGTCGCCGCGGGCCTCGCCGTACCCGCAGATGGGACACGTGCCCTCGATGTACCGGTCGGGCAGCGTGCGGCCGGTCGACGGGCTGATCGCCGCCTGGGTCGTGCGCTCGACCATGTAGCCGTTGCGGTGGACCGTGGTGAAGAGCTCCTGGACGGTGCGGTAGTGGTTGCCCGTCGTCGTCCGGGTGAACAGGTCGTAGGACAGGCCGAGGTCCAGCAGGTCCTGGACGATGACCGCGTTGTTCTTGTCCGCGAGCTCCTTCGCGGACAC
>JAAZAC010000245.1 GCA_012514545.1 Actinomycetales bacterium
CGCCGATGCCGATGCAGGTCGAGAACCCGATGTCCCGCAGCTCGTACATCATCTGGTAGGTCAGCGTGCCGGACTTCGACACGAGGCCGATCGGCCCGGGGCCGGTGATGTCCGCGGGCGTGATGCCGACGTTGGAGCGGCCGGGGCTGATGATGCCCGGGCAGTTCGGCCCGATGAGCCGCACCCCGGCCTCCTGCGCCGCCGCGAAGAACTCCGCGGTGTCGGCGACCGGGATGCCCTCGGTGATGACGACGGTCAGCGGCATCCGCGCGTCGACCGCCTCGAGCACGGCGCCCTTGGCGAACGCCGGGGGCACGAAGACGACGGACACGTCCGCGCCCGTCTCGGCCATCGCCTCCGCGACGGTGCCGAACACGGGGACGACCCGCTCGCCGTCGGGCAGGGGGAAGGTCACGGTGGTGCCCGCCTTGCGCGGGTTCACGCCGCCCACGACCCGCGTGCCGGCCGCGAGCATCCGGGCGGTGTGCTTCATGCCCTCCGAGCCGGTCATGCCCTGGACGACGACCGTGGAGGCCTCGGTCAGGAAGATCGCCATCGCGCTGTCGCTCTCTCTCGTCCGGGTCAGTGGGCCGCTGCGTGGGCGAGCCGGGCGGCGGTGTCGGCGCCGCCGTCCATCGTGTCCGCCAGGGTGACGAGCGGGTGGGCGGCCTCGCGCAGGATGCGCCGCCCCTCCGCCACGTTGTTGCCGTCCAGCCGGACGACGAGCGGCTTGGTCGCCGCGTCGCCGAGCATGCCGAGCGCGGTGACGATGCCCGTGGCCACCTGGTCGCACGCGGTGATGCCGCCGAAGACGTTGACGAAGACCGCGCGCACCTGCGGGTCGCCGAGGACGACGTCGAGCCCCGCGGCCATGACCTCCGCGGAGGCGCCGCCGCCGATGTCGAGGAAGTTCGCGGGCTTGACGCCGCCGTGCCTCTCGCCGGCGTAGGCGACGACGTCGAGCGTGCTCATGACCAGGCCCGCGCCGTTGCCGATGATGCCGACCGAGCCGTCGAGCTTGACGTAGTTGAGGTCGTGCTCGGCGGCCTTGGCCTCGAGCGGGTCCGTCGCCGCGGCGTCGGCGAGCTCGGCGTGGTCGGGGTGCCGGAAGTCCGCGTTGGCGTCGAGGGTGACCTTGCCGTCGAGCGCGACGATCCGGCCGTCCTCGGTGCGCACGAGCGGGTTGACCTCGACGAGCGTCGCGTCCTCGTCGCGGTAGACCGTCCACAGCGTCTCGACGACGTCCGCGACCTGGCCGGCGAGCTCGCCCGTGAAGCCCGCGGCGGCCACGATCTCCTCCGCCTTGGCGCGGTCGACGCCGACGCGCGGGTCGACCGGGACGCGGGCCAGCGCCTCGGGCCGCTCGACGGCGAGCTGCTCGATCTCCATGCCGCCCTCGCGGCTGCACATGGCCAGGTAGCGGCGCTCGGCGCGGTCCAGCAGGAGGGAGAAGTAGTACTCCTCGGCGATCCGGGCGCCCTCGGCGACCATCACCCGGTGGACGGTGTGGCCCTTGATGTCCATGCCGAGGATGTCCCGGGCGCGGGCCTCGGCCTCCTCGGGCGAGTGGGCGAGCTTGACGCCGCCCGCCTTGCCGCGGCCCCCGGTCTTCACCTGGGCCTTCACGACGACGGTGCCCCCGCCGAGGCTCTCCGCCGCCGCGCGCGCCTCCTCCGGCGTCGTGGCGACCACGCCCCGCAGCACCGGCACGCCGTGGCGCTCGAACATGTCCCGCGCCTGGTACTCGAACAGGTCCACCTGGTCGGTCCTCCCTCTCGCGGGCACGGCGCCCGTCGTCGCGGGCTCGTGGCCCGCGGGTGTCGGCTCCATCGTCGGCGCGATAGATGCTAG
>JAAZAC010000246.1 GCA_012514545.1 Actinomycetales bacterium
ACCTCGACGACGTCGCCGACCTGGTCGACGAGCAGGCTGAGGTGATCGCCGCCGACCTGGACGACGACCATCATCGGCTCGACGCCCTCGGGCAGCGGCGGCAGGCCGAGGCTCACGCGCAGGTCGACGGTCAGGACGACCTGGCCGCGGAGGTTCACCAGGCCCGCCACGGCCGGGCCCGCGAGGGGGACCGGCGTCCGCGGCAGGTCGCGCAGCGCCTCCTGGACGCACGTCACGTCGACGCCGTACGTCGCCCCGTCGACGACGAAGGTGGCCAGCTGCTTGGTCATGACACCCCCACGAGTGCGTCCTCGAGCTCGTCGAAGAAGTGCGGGTCGGCGTCCGCGACGACGGTCTGCACGTCGAGCAGCTCGGTGACCCGGTCCTTGAGCACCGTCGACCCGACGAGCGCGTGGCCGCCGTGGTCGCTCGAGCGCGTCCCGTCGTCCTCGACGATGTCGACGATGTCCTCGACCGCGATGGCGACGCTGCGCTCGCCGCGCGTCGCGACGACGACGGTGAGCTCGTCGCCGTCCGCGACCGACGACGTGCCGAGCACGCGCGGCAGGCGCACGAGCGGCGTGATCGCGCCGCGGTACTGGACCACCTCGCGACCGCCGACGACCTCGACGACGTCGGCCGGCATCTTCTCCATCCGGGTCACCGCCGCGAGCGGGATGCCCACCCGGCGCCCGTCGCCCACGCTGACCACGAGCACCTGCGACGTCGTGCGCGCGGCCGCGGCGGCGACGTCGGTGCGGATCTCCTCCTCGGACTCGACGAGGATCGCGCGGCGCACGAGGCCGGGGACGTCGAGGATGAGCGCCACCGCGCCGTCGCCGAGCAGCGTCGCGCCCGCGTAGAGGCCGACGGACTTCAGCTGCGCCGCGAGCGGCTTGACGACGATCTCCTCGCTGTCGAGCACGCGGTCGACGACGAGCCCGAACCGGGTCGCGTCGGCCTGCAGCACGGCGATGACCACCCCGGCGCCGGCCGGCCGCTCCGGGGCCCCGAGCACCTGGCGGAGGTCCACGAGCGGGAGCAGGTCGCCGCGCAGCCGGTACACCGGCGCGGCGTGCACGTGCTCCACGGACGTGGCCGGGTCGTCCAGCGCGACGAGCTCGAGCAGGCTCGACTGCGGCAGCGCGTAGGTCTGCCCGTCGCACGCGACGAGGACCGCGGGCATGATCGCGAGCGTCAGCGGGATGCGCAGGCGCCAGGTGGTGCCCTTGCCGACCTCCGACTCGACGTCGACGGTGCCGCCGATCCCCTCGATCCGCGTGCGCACGACGTCCATCCCGACGCCGCGGCCCGACACGTTCGTCACCGACGACGCCGTCGAGAAGCCCGGCAGGAACAGCAGGCGCAGGATCTCGCTCGGCGACATCGCGGCGATCTGCTCCTGCGTGCGCAGGCCCTTGCGCACCGCGGTCGCGGCGACGTGCTCGGTGTGGATGCCGGCGCCGTCGTCGGACACCTCGACGACCACCTGCCCGCCCGCGTGGTACGCGCGCAGGGAGAGGACGCCGGTGGCCGGCTTGCCGTTCGCCGTGCGGAACGACGGCGGCTCGATGCCGTGGTCGATCGCGTTGCGGACGAGGTGGGTGAGCGGATCCTTGATCGCCTCGAGGAGGCTGCGGTCGAGCTCGGTGTCGCCGCCGGACATCTCGAGGCGGACCTGGCGGCCGCACGACGCCGCGAGGTCGCGGACCATGCGCGGCACCTTCGACCAGACGTGCTCGATGGGCTGCATGCGCGTCTTCATGACGCCCTCCTGCAGCTCGCCGGCGACGAGGCTGAGGCGCTGGGCCGCGCGGACGAGCTCGGGGCGGCCGTCGCCCTCGACGAGGCGCGCGATCGCGTTGCGCGCGAGCACGAGCTCGCTCACCTGGCGCATGAGGGCGTCGAGCACGGCGACGTCGACGCGGATCGCGGAGTCGACGGCGCCGCGCGACGTCGCACCGCCGGGCTCGGGTGCGCCCTCGCGCGCGGTGGGCGCGGCGGTCGACGGCGGGCGCTCGGCCGGCGGGGAGGGCGGCCCGGCGGCCGGGGGCTCGGGTGCGGGCTCCGCCGGGGCGGGCGCGGACTCCTCGGGCGCGGGCGCGTGCGGCGCGGGCACCTCGACCGCGGCGGCCTTCGCGGGCTTGGTGGCCCTGGCGGGCTTCGCGGGCGCCGCGATGGGCTCGAAGGCGAAGGTCGGCGTCCACGTCTCCTCGCCGTCGGACGCCACGGCGACCGCCACGTCGGCACCGTCGGCACCGTCGGCACGGTCGGCACCGTCGGGCGCAGGGGCGGGCGCGGCGTCGGGGGCGGGCACGGCGGACGCGGCGGGGCGCGCGGCGATGCGCCTGATCCGGGTCTTGCGGGGCGGCGCCGCGGCGGGAGCCGGGTCCTCCGCGGGCTCCCGGGGAGCCTGCGCCGACTCCTCGGCCGGCTCGCCCTCCGTCCCCCGGGCCGGCGCCTCGGCCGCGCGCCCCGCGTCCGTGGCCGCGGCGGGCTCGGCCGCGCGCGGGCCGTCGAGCACGGCCTGCAGCTCGCCGACGACGGCCTCGACGTCCACGTCGCCCTCGCCGCCGGTGGCCTCGATCGCCGCGAGCAGGGCGCGCACGGTGTCGACCATCCGCAGGAGCGCGTCGGTCGTGGCGTGATCCATCGTGCGCTTGCCGTCGCGCAGCTCGGCGAGGAGGTTCTCGCCGGTGTGGGTCAGGCGCTCGAGCCGGGAGAACGCCAGGAAGCCGCTCGTGCCCTTGATCGTGTGGATGACCCGGAAGATGCTCGCGAGCAGCTCACGGGACCCCGGCGAGCTCTCGAGCGCCACGAGGTCCGCGTCGAGCTGATCGAGGTTCTCGTGGCTCTCGACCAGGAACTCCCGGACGATCTCGTCCACGCCATCCACAACGCCCTCCATGGCACCGGCCCTGCTGACGCCTCCCCATCGGCGCGCGTGCGGGCGTTGTGAGCGATCGGGTGAGCGCGACGTGGTTTCGCCCGACCGCGACCGTGCGCAGCGGCGGCCGGGCGCACCCGGCGGCGGGCGTCAGCGCTTGTCGGGGCGGGGCGCGCGGCGCAGGGCGCGCAGCGTGTCGACAGCCGCGTCGTCCGCGGCGGCCGCCTCGCGGTTGGCCTGCGTGACGGCCTCGAGGATCTCCGCGCGGTTGACGCGCACCTCGCGCGGGGCGTCGATGCCGAGCCGGACGCCGTCGGAGCGCACGTCGATGACGGTGACGACGATGTTCTCGCCGATCACCAGACGCTCGCCGACGCGGCGGCTCAGCACGAGCATGCGGCGAGACTATCCGCTCCCGCGTCCGGCGGACCCCCCCGGGGCCGCGCGACGCTCCGGCCGGGCTCAGTCCCAGTCGGCGTCCTCGGCCAGCCGCTCGCTCAGCAGCGCCGCCCACACGAGCGGGGTGGCGGGCAGCCCGTCGAGCCACCCGACCGGCGTCCCGACGTCGAGCACGACGCCGGGCGCCTGCGCCTCCGCCGTCCCGACGACGGCGAGCGCGTCCAGGGGCTGCTGGGCGCCGACCGCGCGCACCCACCGGCGCACCTCGGCGGCGCGCAGCCGCGCGTCGACGACGCCCCACGCCTGCTCGGGCCCGAGCGCGGCGAGGAGCGCCGCCCCCTCCGCCCAGGCCGCGGGGCCGTCCCCGACGCCGAGCGCCACGACCGACGGCACGTCGGTGCGGCGCCGCGCGTGGTGCCGGGACGCCGCGGCGACCGTGAGCACGCGCCGCCCGTGCCCGGCGATCGACTCGATGTCGCCGGCGAGGATGACGTCGCGCGGGTCCAGCCCGGCGCGGCCCGCCATCTGGATCGCCGTCCGCAGCGCGAGGTCCCCCCGCCCGACGACGGCGACGGTCACCCCGGGCTCGAGCCGCACCGCCGGCGGCCGCTCGAAGCGCCGCACGAGGATCGACAGCGGCACCGGGTCGGTGAGGCTCGCGAAGCCCTCGAGGAGCCGGACCGGCACGCCGAGCTCGAGCAGGTCCGCGGCGGTCGCCGCGCGCGACCGGCCCGCGTCCACGCCGGCCGCCGGCGCGCTCCGGGCCTCGACCGGCTCGGTCGGGTCGGCAGCGGCGGGGGCGGCGTCCTCGGCGGCGGCCTCGGCGTCGTGCGCGGCGTCGTCGGGCGCGGGGGCGTCCGGCTCGGGCGGCGCCACCGCCTCGCGGTCGAGGCGCGGGAACTCGAAGGGGGCGGGGGCCGGGACCGCCCCGGCGGCCGCCGCGGCGGCCTCGGTGGGCACGGCCGCGACGGACACGCCCGCCGTCTCGCCCTGCCCGACCATCGCCCGCACCGACGCGAGCACCTCGGCGAACGACTGGCTCGCGGTGGAGACCGGCGGCCCGGCCGCGGCGGCGGCGTCGCCGGCCTCGGCGACACCCGCGTCGCCGCCGGGGGCGGCACCCGACCCGTGGGCGGCGTCGGCCGCGTCCGCGGCCGCCATGAGCGCGTCCAGCCCCGACGCGGCGGGCGCCACGGGGCGCCGCTCGCGCACGGGCGCGGGCGGGACGTCGGGCACCTCGACGGTCAGCTCGTAGTGCTCGCGGGCGAAGAACCCCGCGATGCCGCCGGTCCGGATCCGCTCGGCCTTGACCACGCGCGCGTGCGGCCCCATCTCCTCCTTGATGCGCAGCATCAGGGTGGGCAGATCGTCACCGTCCAGCAGCAAGCGCGTGGGCATCCTCGATCACCCCCCGGGTCTCGATCCGCAGGCCGGATCCGGTCACCTCGGGGTAGGAGAGCACAGCAAGGCGCGGGAGGGCCAGCGCGACGGTCCGGCGGAGCGCGGGTCGCAGGCTCGGGGCGCACACGAGGACGACCTCGTGACCCGACGACTCCGCCGCCGCGACCACCCGGCGGACCTCGCCGAGCAGCCGGTCCGCGCGGGCCGGGTCGAGGAGGAGCTGCGTGCCGCCGTCGGCGGGCCGGACCGCCTCGAGCAGGGACTGCTCGAGCGCCCCGTCGAGGGTGACCACGGACAGCGCGCCGTCGCGCGCGTACGGGGCCGCGAGCGCCGGGCCGAGCGCGGCGCGGGCCGCCTCGACGAGCGACTCCGGGTCGGTGCTGACCTTGGCGCGCAGCGTGAGGCCCTCGTAGATGCGGCCGAGGTCGCGGATCGGCACGCGCTCCGCGAGCAGGCCCTGCAGCACGCGCTGCACCTCGCCGAGGGAGAGCAGGCCCGGCACGAGCTCGTCGACCACCGACGGGTTGACGGACTTGACGCCCTCGGTGAGCACCCGGACGTCCTCGCGGGAGAGCAGGCGCGCGGCGTGCTGCTCGATGATCGCCCCGAGGTGGGTGATGAGCACCGAGACGCGGTCGACCACCGTGGCGCCGACCATCTCCGCGGCCGAGCGCAGCTCGCTCGGGATCCACTTGCCGGCCAGACCGAACACCGGCTCCACGACCGGCGTCCCGCCGATGCCGTCGAGGTTGTCGCCGAGCGCGAGCAGGCGGCCCGACGGCGCCTCGCCGCGGCCGACCTCCACGCCGGCGATCCGCACGACGTACGTCGAGCGCGGCAGGTCCACGGAGTCGCGCGTGCGCACGGGCGGCACGACGACGCCCAGCTCGAGCGCGATCTTGCGCCGCAGCGCGCGCACCCGGGACAGCAGGTCCGCCTCGGTCCCGCTGCCGACGAGGTCGACGAGGTCGGGCGCCAGCAGGATCTCGAGCGCGGGCACCCGCATCTGCTCGATGAGCGCCTCGGGCGAGTCCGGCGACTGCGTGACGACGGCCTCCGGGACCTCGGTCTCCTCGACGGCGCTCGCCGGCCGCACCCGCTGCGCCGCGATGAGCAGCAGCGAGCCCACGAGCACGAACGGCAGCTTCGGCATGCCCGGCACGAGCGCGAGCGCGATGCCCGCCGCGCCGGCGATCTGCAGGGCCGTGCGGGACTGCGTGAGCTGCTGGCCCGCCGTCGTGCCCATGTCCGCCTCGCTCGTGGCGCGCGTGACGATGATGCCGGTGGACACGGACATGAGCAGCGCGGGGATCTGCGTGACCAGGCCGTCGCCGATGGTCAGGAGGCTGAACCGCTCGATCGCCTCGCCCGCGGACATGCCCATCTGCAGCATGCCGACGGCGAACCCGCCGACCAGGTTGATGATCGTGATGACGATGCCGGCGATCGCGTCGCCCTTGACGAACTTCGAGCCACCGTCCATCGCGCCGTAGAAGTCCGCCTCGGCACCGATCTCCGCGCGGCGCCGGCGCGCCTCGTCCTCGTCGATGAGGCCGGCGTTGAGGTCGGCGTCGATGGCCATCTGCTTGCCGGGCATCGCGTCGAGCGTGAACCGGGCGCCGACCTCCGCGACGCGGCCCGCACCGTTCGTGATGACCACGAACTGGATGACCACGAGGATGAGGAAGATCACGAGGCCGATGACGAGCGACCCGCCGACGACGAAGTGCCCGAACGCGTCGATGACCTCGCCCGCGTAGCCGTCGCGCAGCACGAGCCGCGTCGACGCCACGTTGAGGCCCAGCCGGAACAGCGTGAGCACGAGCAGCAGCGACGGGAACACCGAGAAGTCCAGCGGCCGCTTGACGTACATGCTCGTGAGCAGCACGACGAGCGCGAGCGTGATGTTCGCGACGATGAGGATGTCGAGCACCTGCGCGGGCAGCGGCACGACGAGCAGCAGCACGACGCCGACCACCCCGACCGGGACGGCGAACGTCAGGGTCTGGCCCTTCATCGGTGGTCCTCCTTCTCGTCGTGGGTCGCGGGTCCGTGCGCCGGGGCGCCGGGGCCGCGCGGCTCCGCGCGTCGTGTCGTGCTCATGCCGCCACCGGGATCGCGCTCGGTCCGGCCGGGGCGCGGTGCAGGCCCGTCGCGGCGCCGCGGCGCTTGAGCGCCATGACGAACGCGAGGACGCGGGCGACCGCGACGTACAGGTGCGGCGGGACCTCCTGGCCGAGCTCGCAGGCGGCGTGCAGGGCGCGGGCGAGCGGCACGTCCTCGACCATCGGCACGTGCTTCTCGGCGGCCTTGGCGCGGATCCGCGCCGCGACGTGCCCGGCCCCCTTCGCGACGACGCGCGGCGCTCCCTTGCCGGGCTCGTACCGCAGCGCGACGGCGACGTGGGTGGGGTTGACGAGCACGACGTCGGCCTTGGCGACGTCCGCGATCATCCGGTTGCGGCTCATGGCGATCTGGCGGGACCGGATCTGGCTCTTGACCAGCGGGTCGCCCTCGGTCTGCTTGTGCTCCTCGAGCACCTCGCGCTTGGTCATCCGGGTCTGCTTGCGGTTGCGCCGCACGACGACGAGGACGTCCGCCGCCGCGAGCGCGAGGCCCGCGATCACGGCCGTGCGCAGGAGGTTCGACGCGCCCCCGCCGACGACGTCGAGCACCTGCCGCAGCGAGTGCATCCCCGAGCCGAGCAGGAACGGGACCATCCCCTGCACCACCGACCAGAGCACGACGCCGATCGCGCCCGCCTTGAGCGCGGCCTTGACGCCCTGCCAGGCGGCCTGCGCGCCGAAGATGCGCTTGACGCCCTTGGCGAGGTTGAACTGCTCGAAGCGCGGCTTGAGCCGGTGCAGCGAGACGCGCAGCCCGCCCTGCGCCGCGGACGCGGCGACCGCGGCGAGCACGACGACGGCGAGGAGCGGCGCGAGCGTGCTGCCCGCCGACCGCAGGCCGTCGCCGAGCGCGGTCGTGACGTCGACGGCGTCCGGCGCGGCGATGACGGCCTGCACGGTGCGCATCTGGTCGCGGCCGGCCTGCGAGCCCCGCGCGAGCACCGCGGGCAGCACGAGCGCGCCCGCGCCGACGCCGAGCCACGCCGACAGGTCCTGCGAGCGCTGCAGCCGACCCTTGCGCCGGGCCTCCTTGAGCCGCTTCGGGGTGGCCTTCTCGGTCCTCTCCTGGCCGTCGCTCACCGCCCCACCTCCAGGACGGCGCCCACGGCGTCGTCGGTGAGCGACCCGACGATCTCCGGGAGGGCGAGGTAGGCGGACACGCCGAGCACGATCGTCAGGAGGATCTTCAGCGGGAACCCGAGCGCGAACGCGTTGAGCGCGGGGGCGACGCGCGTGAGGAGCCCGAGGCCGACGTCGGCGAGGAAGAGCACCGCGACGAGCGGTCCGGCGATCTGCAGGGCCGCGACGAACATCCCCGTGAGGCCCTCGGTGGCGGCGGCGCCGAGGGCGCCGAGGTCGAGCGGCGTGCCCAGCGGCAGCGCGTCGAACGTGCGCGCGACGCCCGCGACGACGAGCAGGTGGCCGCCCGAGGCGAACAGCAGCACGACCGCGCTCATCTGGTACAGCCGGGAGAACTGGGCGCCGTTGGTGGCGGCGAGGGGGTCGAACGCCTGCGCGAGCTGGAAGCCGCCGAAGAGGTCGATGAGGTTGCCGGCCGACGTCACCGCGGCGAACACGAGCGCGACGAGGAACCCGAGGCCGGCGCCGATGACGACCTGCAGCAGCAGGTCGCCGACGAACCGCGCGGTGCCGGACGCGATGACCGTGCCCACCTCCGGCCCGGCCGCCGCGACGGCCCGCGGCATGACGAGCAGGCCGAGCGCCGTCGCGAGCATCGCCTTGACGGTGGCGGGGATGCCGCGGTGCGCGAACGGCGGCGCCACGAAGAGGAACGCCACGATGCGCACGGCGGCGAGCATGACGACCTCGAGGCCGGCCAGCGGGAGGGTGATCACGCCGCCTCACCCGCCCAGCAGCACGGGGACGCGCTCGAACAGGCCCGTGGTGAAGGCCACGAGCTCGGAGATCATCCAGTGGCCCGCGACGAGCAGCGCCACGGCGACGGCCGCCGCCTTCGGCACGAAGCTCAGCGTGATCTCCTGGATCTGCGTGATCGACTGGATCAGCGAGATCCCGAAGCCGACGACGAGCGCCGTGACGAGCAGCGGCGCGGCGAGCTTCGCGGCCATGACCAGGGCGTCGAGGCCGATGTCGAGGACGGCGTTGGTGTCCATCAGCCGTAGCTCCCCACCAACGACGTCACCACGAGGCCCCAGCCGTCGACGAGCACGAAGAGCAGCAGCTTGAACGGCAGGGACACCATCACGGGCGGCAGCATCATCATGCCCATGCTCATCAGCGACGACGCGACGACGAGGTCGATGATGAGGAAGGGCACGAAGACGACGAACCCGATGATGAACGCGCTGCGCAGCTCCGAGAGCAGGAACGCCGGCACGAGGGTGGCGAGCCCGACGTCCTCGGGGCTGCCGGGGTTGGGCAGGTCGGCGGCGCGGGTGACGAGCGCGAGGTCGTCCTCGCGGGTGTGGCCGAGCATGAACTCGCGCAGCGGCTCGGAGCCGGCGTCGACCGCCTCGGAGAACGTCATCGTGCCGTCGAGGTAGGGCTGCACGCCGACGTCGTTCACCTCGCCGAGCACCGGGCCCATGATGAACAGGCTGAGGAACAGCGCGAGCCCGGCGAGCACCTGGTTCGGCGGGACCGCGGTGAGGCCGAGCGCGTTCCGGGTCAGCGCGAGCACCACGAAGATCTTCGTGAAGCTCGTCATCATGAGCAGCAGCGACGGCGCGACGCTCAGCAGCGTGATCGCGATGAGCACGACCACGGACCCGCTCGGCCCCCCGTCCACCCCGTTGACGTCGATCGTCACCGTCGGGTCGCCGTCGGGCGCGGCCGGCGCCGTGGGCGCGACGGGCGCGGCCGGGTCGACCGGGTCGACGACGGCGCTCGCCGACGCGGCGCCGAGCACCACGAGCGCCGCCGCCAGGACGGCGACGAGCGCCAGCGCGCGGAGGGCACGCGGCCACCACGCGCCGACCCGCGGCGAGGTTGCGACGGCACGCGGCCCGGCGGCCGCGAGCGCGAGGGGGTTCAACGACGAAGGGTCCGTTCCTGCACCGCAACCACCGCCCGGCGCCAGGTACCGGCGTCCAGGATCGATCCCTCGAGGGGGTTGCGTT
This sequence comes from Actinomycetales bacterium, assembly GCA_012514545.1. Taxonomy (GTDB): domain Bacteria; phylum Actinomycetota; class Actinomycetes; order Actinomycetales; family Cellulomonadaceae; genus Actinotalea. The sequence goes on from JAAZAC010000246.1 coordinate 9,915, forward strand.
GCGTGGGGACCGCAGGCGTCCGTGCCGCGGGGGTCGACAGGGGCAGGGAGGACTCGGGCGCGTCGTCCAGGAGGCGCTCGAGCTCGGCGGGGTCGAGCTGCTCCCGCAGCTCGTCGGTGGTCGGCTCGGCGGGCACGGTCACCTCGGTGAGGAGACAGACGCCGCGCTCGCTGACGCCGAGCAGGAGGTGGCGGCCGGCGACCTCGACGACGGCGACCGACGCGCGGCCGCCGAGCGACTGGCGCCCGACGACGGCGACCGGCACGGCGCGCGCGCGGCGCGCGCCGGCCCGCGCGCCCGGGCGGCCGCCCGTGCGGCGGGCGAGCCACCAGAGCAGCCCGAGCACGCACGCGAGCGAGAGCGCCACGCGCAGCGCGAGCACGGCCGTCGAGGTGTCCACGGTCAGCCCTCGTGCGCCACGATCTCGGTGATGCGGATGCCGTAGTCCTCGTCGAGGACGACGACCTCGCCGCGCGCGACGAGGCGGCCGTTGACCATGACGTCCGCGGGGGCGCCGGCGGCCCGGTCGAGCTCGAGGACGGTGCCCGGCACGAGGTCGAGCACCTGGCGCACCGGCAGGCGCGTGCGCCCGATCTCGGCGGTGAGGGTGAGCTCGACGTCGTGCAGGAGGCGCAGCGCCGAGCGGTCGGCGCCGCGAGCGCCCTCGCGCGGCTGCGGCACCGTCGTGCCGTGCGCGCGGACACGGACCGCGAACCACGCCTGCGGCTCGGCGCCCGGGGCGGGCGCGAGCGCGACGGCGGCGACGCCCGGCTCGACGAGCCCGGCGCCCAGCGGGCCGGCGACCGTCGCGTCGAGGACGCCCGGGCCCAGCACCGCGGCCGCGGCCTCGAGGGCGGGCCGCAGCGCGTCGGCGAGCGACACGGCGTCGTCCGCGGCGAGCACCTCGGCGACGGCGGCGTCGGCCACCACGACGAGGTCCGCGCTCGAGGCGCCGACGAACGACGCGCGGACGGCGACGGCGTCGGGCCCGGGCGCGTGGGCGGCGTCGAACGGCACCGGGACGAGCGGCACCGACGAGGGGAGCAGGCGCGCCAGCTCGGTGGCGGCGTCCTGGGCGAGCGCGGCGGGCGTCGCGGCCGGGGTGCCGCTCGGCGTGCCGTTGGTGGTGCCGGTGGTGGCGGCCATCATTCCTCCGAGGTGACGACGAGGCAGGCGAGGCGCGAGCCGCTCGACCCGATGGCGGCGGTGGCGAGCGTGACGTCGCCGACCACCACCTCGAGCGGGGCGTCCGCGCGGTGACGGAGGGGCACCACGGTGCCCGGGGCGAACGCGGCCACCTCGGCCGCGGAGACCTGCATGCTCCCGAAGCGCACGGCGACGTCCACGGGGACGCCGAGCACCTGGTCGGCGACGCGGGCGAGCGCCTCGCGGTGCGCCGCGACCTCCTCCGGGGTCCGGTTGTCGAGGGCCTCGCCCGCGCGGAGCGTGGCGAGCAGCGCGTCCGCCGGGATCATGAGCGTCGCGGTGGACTCGCGCTCCGCGACGTGCAGCGCGAACGTCGCCACGATCACGGGCTCGGACGCCGCGACGGCCTGGACGAACTGCGGGTTGTACTGCACGGAGCGCACGGACACGTCGAGCGGGCACACGGCCGCGAACGCGTAGCTGAGGTCGCCCAGCGCGTGCGCGAGCACCTCCCGCAGCAGCGCCCACTCGATGTCGGTGAGCTCGCGCGGGGTCTCCAGCGGCACGCCGGGGCCGCCCAGAACGTGGTCGATCCACGTCATCGAGACGTCGATGGGGAGCTGCAGCACGCCGGTCGCCCGCCCGGGCTCGACGCCGCAGAGCACCATCGTGGTCATCGCGGGGAGCGCGCCGACGTACTCGTCGTACGACTTCATCTCGACGGACTCGAGCGTCACCGACGCGACGACCCGCAGCCGCGACGTCAGCTGGGTGCCCCACTGGCGCGCGTAGGTCTCGAACGCCATCTCGAGGACGCGCCCGTGCTCGCGCGCGAGCGTCATCGGGCGGCGGAAGTCGTAGGTCTCGGGCACGCCGGACCGCTTGCGCCGCTTCGGCGCCTGGACGGTCGGGAGGCTCACGTGCTGCCCATCGGCAGCGGGCGCGCGCCGTTGAGGGAAAGCGGGTGCACGGCAGCGCAGGACGGCGCCGGGCGCCGGGTGAAACACGGTCCGCCGGTGGCCCGCGGGGGTCCGCGGCGGACGACCGGGGCCGTCCATGGCCCCGTGACGGCCGGCCCGAGGCCGGCGACACCCACTCCTATTGGGTGACGTAGTCCGTGAGGTAGACGTCCATCACCTCGCCCTCGTACGCGTCGACGAGCTGGTCACGCAGCTCGGCCTTGAGCGCCTCCCGCCCCTCGGGGCTGGTCACCTCGTCCATGGGGCGACCGGAGAACACGCTGACGACGAGGTCGAGCGCGCGCGCCGTGCTCGGCTTCTCCGCGCCCTCGACCATCTGCAGGCCGATGCCGATGCGCAGGTAGTGCCCGTCGGCCAGGTTGATGCTGATCGGGTCGACGACGAGCACCTCGCCCGGCTGCGGCGCCGTCGGCGCCTCGGCCTCATCGGCCGGCCGCAGCAGGAACCAGTACGCGGCGCCGGCGGCCAGCAGCGCGAGGACCACCAGCACCGCACCCTTGCGGCTGCGGCGCCTGCCGGCCGGCGCCTCGGCGCGCGGGGCCTCGGGCGGGGCCGCCGGGGGCACGGGGCGCGCGCCGATCTTCGGCTTCGTCGCCACCACGCGCTGCTCGGTGAGCTGGGTCATCTCGTCCTCCTGTCGTCCGGCTGCCTCAGCCGAGGCCGCGCGCGGCGGCCAGGCCGGGGAGCAGCTGACGGATCTCCTCCGGCACGCCGCTCAGCACCACGACGTCGACGCGCCGGTTCGCCTCGATCGGGTCCACGTCGGGGTCGTCCAGCGGGCGGGCGTCGCCGAAGCCCGCGGCGACGATCCGGGCGGGCGGGACGCCACCCACCTCGACCATGCGCCGCAGCACCTGCGTCGCCCGGTCCGCCGACAGCTCCCAGTTGGTCGGGTAGCGCACGGAGGGCACCGTGTTCGCGTGCCCCTCGACGGCGAGCTCGTCCCCCGTGCGCAGGAGCACCGGCGTCACCGTGTCGATGACGCGCAGCGCGGTCGAGGTGAGGGTCGCGGCGTCGGCCGAGAAGAAGACGTCGTCGGCGATCATGCCGATGACGAGGCCGCGCTCGGTGACCCGGAAGCGCACCCGGTCCCCGAGCCCCTGGCCCGCCAGCGCCGTCGAGACCTGCGCGGCGACCTCCTGGAGCCGGTTCAGCTCGATCTCCGCGGCGAGCACGCGGCGCTCCTGCTCGGTCAGCCCGTCGCCCTCCGGGGAGGGCAGCACCGGGCTCGTGTCCGCGCCGACGTCGGCGGACAGGTCGGGCGTGACCTCGACCGCCTGGACGCCGGTGAGGGCGCCGTTGCTGCCCTCGATGATCGACGGCGCACGGTGCCCGAAGCCGACGGCGAGCGACTGCCGCAGCTCCTCGAACTTCTGCTGGTCGATCTGGCTCATCGAGTACAGGACGATGAACAGCCCGACGAGCACGGTCATCATGTCGGCGTAGCTGACCGCCCAGCGCTCGTGGTTGTCGTGGTCCTGCTCGTGGGCGGCCTTGCGCCGGCGCGGCCGTCCGCCGTGCCCGCCCGACCCGCGGCCCGCGCTCATGCCGCCCGCTCCTTGACCTCGTCCGGCGGCAGCAGGCTGCGCAGCCGCTGACCGACGAGACGCGGGTTGGCGCCGGCCTGGATCGCGAGGAGGCCCTCGACCGCGAGCTCCATGTGCTGGGCCTCGATCTCGGAGCAGCGCGTGATGCGCGACCCGATCGGCAGCCACAGCAGGTTCGCGGACAGCAGGCCCCACAGGGTGGCGACGAACGCGCCGGCGATCATGTGGCCGATCTCGCTCGGCTCCGCGAGGTTCTCCAGCACGTGCACGAGCGAGACGACGGTGCCGATGATGCCGATGGTCGGCGCGTACCCGCCCATGGTCGAGAAGTACTTCGCGGACGCGCGGTCCAGGGCGCGCTTCGAGGCGATGCGGTCCTCGAGCATCGCGCGCAGGTCGTCCGGGTCCGTGCCGTCGATGGCGGCCTGCAGCCCGGTGCGCAGGAAGTCGTCCTCGAGGCCGCGGGCCGCGTCCTCGAGCGAGAGCAGGCCCTCGCGGCGGGCCTTGTCGGCGAGGCCGACGATCGTCTGCACCGTCGCGTCGGGGTCGGGCGTGCGGAACGCCAGCCAGTGCTTGAGCGAGCCGAAGGCGCGCATCGCGTCCCGCAGCGTGGCTGACGCGAGCCCCGCGCCGAGCGTGCCGCCGAAGACGAGCACCATCGGCGCGGCCATGACGACCGACATCGGGCTCGAGCCCTCGATGACGATGGCCAGCAGCACCATCGCGAGGGCGAAGCCCATGCCCCCCAGGCTTGCCGGGTCCATCAGTCACCCGCCTCCGGGACGGGCGCGAGCGCCGCGCGGCCGGACGCCGGGCGCAGCTGCGTCACCGCCGCCATCGTGGTGTCGCCGGCCTGGCCCTCCTCGGCGAGCTCCATCGTCCGCGCGACCACGCTCGCCCGGTAGGTGACGATCCGCTCGGTCACCTCGGCGAGGGACTCGGCGACCACGTACTTGGTGCCGTCGATGAGCGTGAGGATCGTGTCCGGCGTCGTCTCGATCCGCTGGATCAGGTCAGGGTTGACCGCGAACTGCGGTCCGTTGAGGCGAGTCACGACGATCACGGCTGTCCATCCCTGGCTTGCGTCGCGGGCCCCTCCGTGGGCCCGTCACGGTCCTGATCGGCCGCCGACGCCGGGATGTGAGGCGCCCGGCCCGCTCACCTCCGCAGAGGGGCGGGCCGGGCGCGGGGACGGTGGCGCGCGGGGCGCGTCAGCGCTTGAGGTTCACCAGCTCCTGGAGCAGCTCGTCGGAGGTGGTGATGACGCGGCTGTTCGCCTGGAAGCCGCGCTGGGCGATGATGAGGTTCGTGAACTCGGCCGACAGGTCGACGTTCGACATCTC
>JAAZAC010000247.1 GCA_012514545.1 Actinomycetales bacterium
CCGCCGGCCATCGCCTCGAGGATCATCGTGCGCGCCGGCTCGACGCCGCCGATGAGCTCGATGACGACGTCGGCGCGCGCCACGAGGCCGCGCCAGTCCGTGGTGAGCAGGTCGCGCGGGATGACCGGGTCGCGCTCGGTCTCGGTCGACCGCTCGGCGATGCCGACGAGCTCGACCGGCGCGCCGACGCGCGCCGCGAGGTCGTCCGCGCTGGTGAGCAGCAGCCGCGCCACCTCGGTGCCGACGGTCCCGCAGCCGATCAGGGCCACCCGGACGGACACGCGCCTCACCCTCCCTGGATCGACCGCCCGGGGCCGACCGCCCCGGGCCGGAGCGGCCCCAGGATACGGGGGCGGCGATCACGCGCGGGCGGCTGTCCGCGGGTGGGCCGGTCCCGCGCTCAGCCCAGGTCGAGCGCCAGGAGGTCGTCCTCGGTCTCCCGGCGGACGAGCACGCGGGCCGCGCCGTCGCGCACGGCCACGACCGGCGGGCGCGGCACGAGGTTGTAGTTCGAGGCCATCGAGCGGCCGTACGCGCCCGTGGCGGGCACCGCGAGGAGGTCGCCGGGGGCGACGTCGGCGGGCAGGTCGACGTCGTGCACGACGACGTCCCCCGACTCGCAGTGCTTGCCGACCACCCGGGCGGGCACGGTGTCGGCCGATCCGCGCCGGGACGCGAGTGCCGCGGTGTACCGCGCGCCGTAGAGCGCCGGGCGCAGGTTGTCGCTCATCCCGCCGTCGACCGCGACGTAGGTGCGCACGCCGCCGCCGTCGAGGGCCACGGGCTTGACGGTGCCGACGCGGTAGAGCGTGAGGGTCGTCGGCCCGACCACCGCGCGGCCGGGCTCCACGGAGATGCGCGGCACGGGGGTGCGGAGGTCCGCGCAGGCGGCGGCGACGACGCCGGCCAGGTCCTTCGCGAGGCGGGCGGGGTCGAGCGGCACGTCCCCCGGCACGTAGGCGATGCCGAGGCCGCCGCCGAGGTCCACCTCCCGCACGAGGTGCCCGGTGGCGGCGGCGAGGAGCGCCCGCAGCTCGAGCACGCGCCGGGCCGCCACCTCGAAGCCGGCGGGGTCGAGGATCTGCGAGCCGATGTGCGAGTGCACGCCGACGAGGTCGAGCTCGGGGCGTGCGAGGACCGCCCGCAGCGCGGCCATCGCCGGGCTGTCCGCCCCGCCCGCGAGCGACAGGCCGAACTTCTGGTCCTCATGGGCGGTCGAGACGTACTCGTGCCCGCCCGCGTGCACGCCGGTCGTCAGCCGGACCATCACCGGGGCGCGCACCCCCGCGCGCGCCGCGGCGTCGGCGACGCGGTCCACCTCGCCGAGCGAGTCGAGCACGATCCGCCCGACGCCGGCCGCGAGCGCGCGCCCGATCTCGTCGTCGGACTTGTTGTTGCCGTGCAGCCCGATGTCGGCGCCGGGCACCCCGGCCCGGAGCGCGACGGCGAGCTCGCCGCCCGTCGCGGTGTCGATCCGCAGGCCCTCCTCGTGCGCCCAGCGCGCCACCGCGACGCAGAGGAACGCCTTGCCGGCGTAGTACACGTCGACGCCGGTGCCCAGCGGGGCGAACGCCTGCTCGAACGCCTCCCGGATGCCGCGGGCGCGCGCGCGGAAGTCCGCCTCGTCCAGCACGTAGACGGGGGTGCCGTGCTCCGCCGCGAGGTCGCGCAGGTCCACGCCGGCGACGGCGATCGCGCCGTCGTCGGTCCGGCGGGCCCCGGCGGGCCACACGTGCGGGTCGAGGGTCACATGCGCTCCGGGGCGCTCACGCCGAGCAGGCCGAGTCCGTTCGCGAGGACCGTGCGCGTGGCGTCGTTGAGCCACAGGCGCGTGCGGTTGACGTCGGTGACCGGCTCGTCGCCGTAGGGGATCACCCGGCGCTGCTGGTCGTACCACTTGTGGTAGGTCCCGGCGAGCTCCTCCAGGTACCGCGCGACGCGGTGCGGCTCGCGCAGCTCGGCGGCCTGGGCGACGACGCGCGGGTACTCCGCGAGCTTGCCGAGCAGGGCCGACTCGCTGGGGTGGTCGAGCACCGACGGGTCGAAGCCGTCCTCGCGCCGCACCCCGAGCTCCGCCGCGTTCCGTGCGACGTTGGCCGTCCGGGCGTGCGCGTACTGCACGTAGAAGACGGGGTTGTCGTTGGTGCGGGAGACGAGCAGGTCGAGGTCGAGGTCGATCTGCTGGTCCGCCGAGGACCGCGCGAGCGCGTACCGCGCCGCGTCCACGCCGACCGCGTCGACGAGGTCGTCCATCGTGACGAGGGTGCCCGCGCGCTTGCTCATGCGCACCGGCTCGCCGTCCTTGACGAGGTTGACGAGCTGGCCGATGAAGATCTCGAGGTTCTTCCACGGCTCGTCGCCGAAGGCGGCGCACATCGCCATCATCCGGCCGACGTACCCGTGGTGGTCGGCGCCGAGCATGATGAGCACCCGGTCGAAGCCGCGCTCGCGCTTGTCCAGGTAGTAGGCGAGGTCGCCGGCGAAGTAGGCCGCCTCGCCGTCGGACTTGAAGACGACGCGGTCCTTGTCGTCGCCGAACGCCGTCGTGCGCAGCCAGGTCGCGCCGTCCTTCTCGTACACGTGGCCGCCCTCGCGCAGGCGGGCGAGCGCGCGGTCGACGGCCCCGGACTCGTGCACGGAGTCCTCGTGGAAGTACACGTCGAAGTCGACGCGGAACTCGTGGAGCTTGCGCTTGATCTCGGCGAACATCAGCTCCACGCCGCGCGCCCGGAAGACCTCCTGCGCCTCGTCGTCGGGCAGGGTGCGCGGGTCGGGCTCGCCGGCCGCGATCGCGTCGGCGACGACCTGGGCGGCGATGTCCTCGATGTACTGGCCGCCGTAGCCGTCCTCCGGCACCTCGCGCCCGTGGGCGCGCGCCAGGAGGGAGCGGGCGAACCTGTCGATCTGCGCGCCGTGGTCGTTGAAGTAGTACTCGCGGGTGACGTCGGCGCCGCACGCCGCGAGCACGCGCGCGAGGGCGTCGCCGACGGCGGCCCAGCGCGCGCCGCCGATGTGCAGCGGGCCGGTGGGGTTGGCGGAGACGAACTCGAGGTTGATGCGCTCGCCGGCCATGGTGTCGTTGCGGCCGTACGCCGGGCCGGCCTCCACGATCGTGCGCGCGAGCGCGCCCGCCGCGGCCGCCTCGAGCGTGATGTTGAGGAAGCCGGGGCCCGCGACCTCGACCTTCGCGACGCCGGGCTCGTCCGCGAGGCGCGCGGCGACCAGGCCCGCGAGGTCACGCGGCGCCAGCCCCGCCTTCTTGCCGAGCTGGAGCGCGACGTTGGTCGCCCAGTCGCCGTGCTCGCGCTGCCGGGGTCGCTCCACCGCGACGGTCTCCGGGACGTCCTCGGGCGCGAGGGCGATCGTGCCGTCGGCCACGAGGCCGGTGAGCACGGCGTGCAGGGACTGGGCGAGCTCGGCTGGGGTCACCCCGAAAGGGTATCGACGGCCGACGGGTCTCCCGAGCGGGTTCCACCGGACGTCGGCCCGCCCCAGGTGTCCTCGAGCATCCGGGGGCGGCACGCGAGCACGCCGGCCACGCCGAGCACCCCCACCGTGCCGAGCATCGCGAGCACGACGGCGTCCCACCCGCCCGTCGCCTCGCGCAGCAGCCCGACGGCGAAGGGGCCCGCCCCCGCGAGCGCGTACCCGAGGCCCTGCGCGAAGCCGGACAGGCTCGCGGCACCGGACGCCGTGCGCGTGCGCAGGCCGACGAGCGTGAGCACGAGCGGGAACGACCCGGGCGCGATGCCGAGGACCGTCACCCACACGGCCCGGCCGGCCGGTGCGACGAGCAGGCCGACGTACCCGACGACGTAGAGCACGACGAACACGACCATGAGCCACCACGGGTTGCGC
>JAAZAC010000248.1 GCA_012514545.1 Actinomycetales bacterium
AGGGCACGGCGGCGGCGGCGTGGCCCCGGCACTTCGCGCTGGTGGCCGGCGCACGGCGGCGGTGGCTCGTCGTCGCGGGGGAGCGCTCGGGCCGGCTCGTCGCGCTCGACGCCGACGACCCCGGCGCGCCCCCGGCGTCGTCGGTGGCGGTCCCCTCGCCGTCGTGCGTCGTCCCCGCCGTCCCCCGGACGGCGTAGGACGCAGGTCCGGTCCGCACCGACCCGGTGGAGGCCGGATAATAGTTGCGTCGTCAACGAACGGAGGAAGCACCGATGGCCGGGCCGCGCATCGCGATGCTGTCGGTGCACACGTCGCCCCTCGACCAGCCGGGCTCCGGCGACGCCGGGGGAATGAACGTCTACCTCGCCTCCCTCGCCCGCGCGCTCGCCGACGCCGGCGCCCGGGTCGACATCTTCACGCGGGCCGTGCGGCCGGGCGCCCCGGCCGTCGAGCCGCTCGCCGACGGCGTCCGCGTCCGCCACGTGCCCGCCGGCCCGGCGGGGGGCGTCGCCAAGGAGGACCTGCCGGACCACGTGCCCGACTTCACCGCCCACCTCGTCGAGGCCGGCGACCCGTGGGGTGAGCCGTACGACGTCGTGCACTCGCACTACTGGCTCTCCGGGCTCGCCGCCAGCGTGGCCTCGCCGCTGTGGGCCGCGCCCATGGTGCACACCATGCACACGCTCGCGAAGGTGAAGAACTCCGCGCTCGCCCCCGGCGACCGGCCCGAGCCCGCCCGCCGGATCCGCGGGGAGGAGCGGGTGGTGCGCCGGGCCCACGCGCTCGTGGCCAGCACGGACGCCGAGGCCGTGGACCTCGTGCGCCGCTACGGCGCGGACCCGTCCGCGGTGCACGTGGTCGAGCCGGGCGTGGACCGGGCCGTCTTCCACCCGGACGTCCCCGCGGGCGCGGGCGCCCCGACGCCGGCAGACCTCGCGGCCGCCCAGCGGCGGGCGCGCGCCGAGCTCGGCCTGGACCCCGACGAGCCGATCGTGCTGTTCGCGGGGCGCGTCCAGCCGCTCAAGGGACCGGACGTGCTCGTGCGGGCCGTCGCGGCGCTCGCGGCCGACGTCGCCGCCGGGACGGCGCCCCTGCGCCGGCCCCCGCGGCTCGTGGTGCTCGGCGGCCCGAGCGGCGGCGCCCACCGGCTGGCGGACCTCGCCGGGCTCGCCCGCGCGCTGGGCCTCGCCGGGCTCGTGGACCTGCGCCGGCCGGTCGCCCCGCGCGAGCTCGCGCGGTGGTACCGGGCGGCGGACGTCGTCGCGATGCCGTCGCGCAGCGAGTCGTTCGGCCTGGTCGCCGCGGAGGCCCAGGCGTGCGGGACGCCCGTGGTGGCCGCCGACGTCGGCGGGCTGCGCGCTGCCGTCCGCGACGGGGTCTCGGGGCTGCTCGTCCCCGGGCACGCCGCCGGGACGTGGGCGCGGGCGCTCGGCGCCCTGCTCGCCGACCGCGACCGCCGCGCCCGCCTCGGGCTGGGCGGGGTGCGGCTGGCCGGGCAGCGCGGCTGGGACGCGGCCGCCGCGGCGATGCTCGCGGTCTACCGCCGGGCGCGCGAGCGCGCCGCCCTCGTCGCCGCCTGACCGGCGGGGCCGCAGGTCCCGCCGCGGCGCGGGGGCGGCTGCGGCAGGATGGGCGCATGACCTACACCCTCGTGCTGCTCCGCCACGGCGAGAGCGACTGGAACGCCAAGAACCTGTTCACCGGCTGGGTGGACGTGCCCCTGTCGGAGAAGGGCCTGGCCGAGGCGGCCCGTGGGGGCGAGCTCATGAAGGCCGAGGGCGTGCTGCCCGACGTCGTCCACACCTCCCTCCTGCGCCGCGCCATCACGACGGCGAACCTCGCCCTGGACGCGTGCGACCGCCACTGGATCCCCGTCAAGCGGTCGTGGCGTCTCAACGAACGCCACTATGGCGCGCTGCAGGGCAAGGACAAGGCGCAGGTGCTCGAAGAGTACGGCGAGGAGCAGTTCATGACGTGGCGTCGCTCGTTCGACGTGCCGCCGCTGCCCCTGGCCGACGACG
>JAAZAC010000249.1 GCA_012514545.1 Actinomycetales bacterium
ACCATGTCGATGAAGTCGATCACGATGATGCCGCCGATGTCGCGCAGGCGCAGCTGGCGCACGATCTCCTCGGCCGCCTCGAGGTTGTTCGACGTGACCGTCGCCTCGAGGTTGCCCTGGGTGCCGGTGAACTTGCCGGTGTTGACGTCGACGACCGTCATCGCCTCGGTGCGGTCGATGATCAGCGAGCCACCCGACGGCAGGTGGACCTTGCGCTCCAGCGCCTTGGCCACCTGCTCGTGCACGCGGAACTTCTCGAAGAGGTCGCCCTCGCTCGCGCGGTCCCAGCGGCGCAGTCGCTCGGCCAGGTGCGGCGCCACGTGGGTGACGTAGGCCTCCATGGTGTCCCAGGCGTCCTCGCCCTCGCCGTTGCCGTCGACGATCAGCTTGGTGAAGTCCTCGGTGAACAGGTCGCGCACGATGCGGACGGTCAGGTCGGGCTCGGTGTAGAGCTGCTGCGGGGCGGAGCCCTGCTTGACCTTCTTCTCGATGACCTCCCACTGCGCCTTGAGGCGGCTGACATCGCGCTCGAGCTCCTCCTGCGAGGCGCCCTCGGCGGCGGTGCGGACGATCACCGAGGCGTCGTCGCCGACGGCCTCGTCGAGGATGCCCTTGAGGCGGTTGCGCTCGTTCTCGGGCAGCTTGCGGGAGATGCCGGACAGCTGGCCGCCCGGGCAGTAGACCACGTAGCGGCCGGGGATCGAGATGTTCGCGGTCAGGCGCGCCCCCTTGGCGCCGATCGGGTCCTTGGTGACCTGCACCAGGATCGCCTGCCCCGACTTCAGGACCTTCTCGACCTTGCGGTCGTCGCCGGTCACGCCGAACGTCTCCCAGTCGACCTCGCCGGCGTACAGCACGGCGTTGCGGCCGCGGCCGATGTCGATGAACGCGGCCTCCATGCTGGGCAGCACGTTCTGCACGCGGCCCAGGTACACGTTGCCGATCAGCGAGGCGGAGCTGGCGCGGTCGACGTAGTGCTCGACGAGGACGCCGTCCTCCATCACCGCGATCTGCGTGTAGTCGTCGGCCTGGCGGATCAGCATCTGCCGGTCGACCGACTCGCGGCGGGCCAGGAACTCGGCCTCGGACAGGATCGGAGCCCGGCGGCGGCCGGCGGCGCGCCCCTCGCGGCGGCGCTGGCGCTTGGCCTCCATGCGGGTGGAGCCCTCGATGCCGGTGATCTGGTCGGCGGCGCTCTCGGACCCGCCACGGCTGCGGCTGGCGCGCGGCTCGCGCACCTTCACCACGACGTCGACGCCGTCCTCGGCGCCCTCGGTCCCGGTGTCCTCACCGCGGCGGCGGCGGCGACGGCGGCGGCGGCCGCTGCTGGGCGTCGCCTCCTCGCCCTCACCGTTCTCGTCGTCGGCGTCGCTGTCGTCGTCCTCGGACGCCGAGCCCTCGGCCTGGTCGTCGCCCGAGTCGTCGGCGTCGGAGTCGTCGCCGTCCTCGGAGCGGTCCTCGGAGTCGGAGCCCCGACGGCGGCGGCGGCCACCACGGCGGCGCCGGCGGCGGCGCGGGCCCGCGTCGTCGGAGTCGTCGGAGTCGTCGCCGTCGTCGGCGCCCTCGGCGTCGGTGGAGTCGTCGGAGTCTGAGTCGTCGCCGTCCTCGGCCTCGTCGGCGGCCTCCTCGTCACCGGCGTCGCCGCTGATCGCGGCGGCCAGGTCCTGGAGGGCGGCGGAGACGTCGTCGGGGTCGATGGCGTCGGCGGTGGCGTCGTGCTGGTGCTCGGCGCTCAGCTGGGCCAGGCCCTCGGCAACGGGGTCGGCGCCCTCGGCGTCCGCCTCGGGCTGGGGCTCGGGCTGCGTCGCCCGCGTGCGGCGGCGGGACGTGCGGCGGCGGGGGGCGGGGACCGGCTCGGGCTCGGGTTCCGGCTGGGGCTCGACGGACTCGTCGACGGCCGGCTCGTCGGCCTCCTCGGCGGGCTCGTCACCCTCCACGGCGGCGTCCTCGACGGGAGCCTCCTCCTCGACGGCGTCGTCGGTGTCGGCGACGGCCTCCTCCTCGAGCGGGGTGGCCTCCGCGACGGGCTCGCCGGCGACCTCGGCCCACTCGGCCTCGACGGACTCGGGCTCGGCGGCGGGCGGTGCGATCTCGGCGGGCGCCGGGGTGGGCGCTATCTCCTTGGGCGGGCCGGCCGGGCGGCTCGCGGCGCGCCGGCGACGGCGCGGCGGTGTCGCGGGGGCGGAGTCGGCGGACTCGGGGGTAGCGCCGGTCGGGACATCCGAATCGAGCATGTGCTCTCCTCACACGGCAGGCGGACCTGCCGGACATGGGGCACGCGGCGACCGTACGGCCGGGGCGTGCCAAAGCTTGCGGTTTTCTCGGGAACCCGCCGCGGTCGAGGACTCACATTCGTCGCGGCCTGGCGCCCGGTCGGGCGCCGGTGGCGGCGTCCAACCTGTCGCTCATTGTTCCACACCCCGTGCCGAAACCCCAGCTAGTCGGACGGGCGAGCCTCGAAGGGACCCACGATCCGGGTGCCGTCCCACTCGCCCTGGGCCAGCCGGGTGAGCAGGGGCGGGTCGGTCGGGACGAAGCCCTCCTCGACCTGCCCGAGGGCCTGCAGGACGTCGTCGGGCCGCACCAGCGGCGTCCCGTGGCGGGAGACCAGGCGCAGCGTGGCGTCGTCGGCCACCTCGAGGCCGATGATCGCCTCGCGGGCGTCGAAGGTGCGCATGCCGGTCTTGGTCATGCGCTGGACCTCCACCACCTCGGCGGCCAGCAGGGCGGCCACGGCGCGGTCGAGCACCGCGCGCGGCACCCCCGTGACCCCGATCTGCCACGCGGACGCCGTGAGCCGGTCCGCGATGCCGCCCGGCGGCGCCGGCACCACCTCGAGGACGTGCAGCCCGTCGGGCAGCGCCGCGTCGAGGGCGACCCGCACGGCCTCGGGGTCGGCGACCTCGCGCAGCCCGATCTCGAGGTACTCGGCCTCGGTGGCCGCGCCGGTCGGGGACGCGTTCGCGAACGACACCCGCTGGTGGGGGTTGTAGCCGGAGCTGTAGGCCATGGGGACGCCCGCCCGGCGCAGCGCACGCTCGAAGGCGCGGCTGAAGTCGCGGTGGCTGGTGAAGCGGGCGCGGCCGCGCTTGGCGTAGCGCACCTGGAGCTTCTGGACCGGCGGGGCCTGCTGCTCGGGCTGCTTGCGGGGAGCGTTCGTCACGGCGCGGAGCCTACCGCCACGGCGCTGGCACGGGGGTCGCCCCAGCGCCCGTCAACGCGTCCGGCTCCTGAGGGTCAGCGCCGCGGGGGCAGGCCCGCGGGCGGGCGTCCCTCGGCCGCGGTGAAGGCCTCCGCGTAGGCGGCCACGGCCGTGGGCAGGGTCGCGTGGACGTTCTCCGGGCCCACCGCGGCGAGCAGCCCGGCCTTGTCGAACAGCTCCAGCA
>JAAZAC010000250.1 GCA_012514545.1 Actinomycetales bacterium
CCGCGGAGCCCGCCGTCGCGGACGGCGCGCTCGTCACCGAGATCGACCCGGCGCTCGCCGACACGGCCGCGCTGACCGCGGCCTACGACCTGCCGCTGGAGGTCTCGGCCAACTGCGTCGTCGTGCTCGGGCGGCGTGGGGGCGAGGAGCGGCCCGGGGCCGCCGTCGTGCCCGCGACGACCCGCGCGGACGTCAACAACCTCGTGCGCCGTCGCCTGGACGCGCGCAAGGCGTCGTTCATGCCCATGGACGCGGCCGTGGCCGCGACGGCGATGGAGTACGGCGGGATCACGCCCGTCGGCCTGCCCGGGGGGTGGCCGGTGCTCGTCGACGCGCGGGTCGCCGCCGCGCCGTGGGTCGTGCTCGGCTCCGGCGTGCGCCGGTCGAAGCTCGCCATGCCCGGGCCGCTGCTCGCGACGATGCCCGGCGTCGAGGTGGTCGAGGGCCTGGGGCTCGCCTGAGCGGGCCCGGCACCTGAGCGGGGCCGGCCCGCAGGACGGAGCGGCGCGTCCGCACGGGCGGGTCCGGCACGACGGGCGCGTCCGGGAGCGCCGAGCGCGACAGCGTCCGTGAGGCCTCGACGGCGACGAAGGCCAGTCCCTCGTTCATGGTTCTCTCCCCTGCTACCGGTCATCGAAGTGATACCGGTAGCCTACGACCGTGCTACCATCAAAACAAGGTTTATTGGTAGGTCCCGGGAGGTCGGCCGTGGCGGACGCGACGACGCAGGTGGCGGGCACGACGTCGGAGGCGGCGGCGCTCCCCGACCCGCACCCGGACTGGCCCGAGCCGGTCGGCGGGTGGCTGTGCCTCGACGTCGCCAACTCGCTCGAGGGGCGCCACAAGGACGTCCCGGACGACCGGCTGCGCACGTACGCCGACCTCGTGCACTGGGTCGCCCGCGCGGGCGGGCTGACGGCGGACCAGGTCGCCGCGCTCCTGGCGCTCGCGGCGGACGACCCGAACGGCGCGCGCCGCGAGCTGCGCCGCGCCGCCGACGTGCGCGACGCCGTCTTCCGCACGTTCCACGGCCTCGCCACCGCCGGCCGCACCGACCCGGCCGACCTCGCCGTCGTGCAGGAGTCGCACGCCGAGGGCCTGCGCCACGCGCGACTCGTCCCCGGCGCCCCGACCTTCACGTGGGCGTGGGAGCCCGACCTGCGGCTCGTGCGCTGGCTCGTCGCCCGCTCGGCCGTGGAGCTCGCGACGGCGGGCCCGCTCGCCCGGGTCAAGGCGTGCGCGTCGGAGGAGGGCTGCCAGTACCTGTTCGTCGACACCTCGAAGAACGGCAGCCGGCGCTGGTGCTCGATGGCCCACTGCGGCAACCAGGCGAAGGCCCGCGCCCTCACCGAGCGGCGCCGCGCCCGGCGCCCGACGGCGCGCTGATCAGCCCCCGGACCCGGCCGGTCGGGCGCGCGTCGCCCAGAACGCGACCGCCGACGCCGCGGCGACGTTGAGCGAGTCCACTCCCCCCGCCATCGGGATCCGCACGACGACGTCCGACGCCGCCACCGCGCGCCGGCTCAGGCCGTCCCCCTCGGTGCCGAGCAGCAGCGCGAGCCGCTCCGGCGGCGCGGCGGCGAGCTCGTCCAGCGTCACGGCGTCGTCGGCGAGCGCCAGGGCGGCCACGGTGAACCCGGCCTCGCGGAGCAGGCCCAGCCCCGCGGGCCACGGCTCGAGTCGGGTCCACGGCACCTGGAACACCGTGCCCATCGAGACCCGCACGCTGCGGCGGTAGAGCGGGTCGGCGCAGTCCGGCGAGACGAGCACCGCGTCCACGCCGAGCGCCGCCGCGCTGCGGAACACCGCGCCGACGTTCGTGTGGTCGACGACGCCCTCGAGCACCGCGACGCGCCGCGCGTCCGCGACGAGGTCGCCGACGGCGGGCAGCGCCGGGCGGTGCATCGCGGCGAGCGCCCCGCGGTGCAGGTGGAACCCCGTGATCGACTCCACGACCTCCGGCGGGCCGACGTACACGGGCACGGGCCCGAAGCGCGCCTCGACCTCCGCGACGAGCGGCTCGAGGTCGGGCAGCCAGCGCTCGGTCATGAGGAACGAGCGCGGCCGGTGCCCCGCCGCCAGCGCGCGCCGGATCACCTTCGTCGACTCGGCCATGTACAGGCCGCGCTCCGGCTCGAGCCGGCGGCGCAGCGCGACGTCGGTGAGCCGGGTGTAGTCGGCGAGGCGGTCGTCGTCGGGGTCGGTCAGGCGGACGGTCGGCACGGGGCGATTCTCCCGCGCCGCCGGACGCCGTCACCCATCGCCTCCGCACGAGCCGCACCACCGCCCGCGCCCACACCGCGGGACACGGCCGTCAGTCGACGTCGGCGGCCGCCGCCGCGAACTGGCTCGCGTAGAGCCGGGCGTACGCCCCGCCGGCCGCGATGAGCTCGTCGTGCGTGCCCTGCTCGACGATCGCGCCGTGCTCCATGACGAGGATGACGTCGGCGTCCCGGATGGTCGACAGCCGGTGCGCGATGACGAACGAGGTCCGCCCCTTGCGCAGCTCGGCCATCGCGTGCTGCACGAGCAGCTCGGTCCGGGTGTCCACGGAGCTCGTCGCCTCGTCGAGCACGAGGATCGGCGGGTCGGCCAGGAACGCGCGGGCGATCGTCAGCAGCTGCTTCTCGCCCGCGGAGACGTTGCTCGCCTCCTCGTCGATGACCGTGTCGTACCCGTCGGGCAGCGTGCGCACGAACCGGTCGACGTGGGTCACCCGCGCCGCGGCGACGACCTCGTCGTGGCTCGCGCCCGCCTTGCCGTAGGCGATGTTGTCGCGGATCGTGCCGCCGAAGAGCCACGTGTCCTGCAGCACCATGCCGATGTTGCGCCGCAGCTCCTCGCGGTCCATCTGCGCGACGTCGACGCCGTCGAGCGTGATCCGCCCGCCGTCCAGCTCGTAGAACCGCATGAGCAGGTTGACGAGCGTGGTCTTGCCGGCGCCGGTCGGGCCCACGATCGCGACCGTCTGGCCCGGCTCCGCGACGAGCGAGAGGTCGTCGATGAGCGGCGTGTCCGGGTCGTACCGGAAGGACACGTGCTCGAACTCGACCCGGCCGCGCACGGGGTCGGGGCGCGGCGCGTCGGCGGGCTCCGGCGTCTGCTCCGGGGCGTCGAGCAGCTCGAACACGCGCTCGGCGGACGCGAGTCCCGACTGGAGCAGGTTCATCATCGACGCGACCTGCATGATCGGCTGCGTGAACTGGCGCGAGTACTGGATGAACGCCTGGACGTCGCCCAGCGTGATCGACCCGGACGCCACCCGCAGCGCGCCCACCACGGCGATGACGACGTAGTTGAGGTTGCCGATGAACATCATCGCCGGGTGGATGAGGCCGGAGATGAAGTTGGCCTTGAAGGTGGCCTCGTAGAGCGCCTCGTTCTCGGCGTGGAACGTCTCCGAGGCCGCGCGCTGCCGGCCGAACACCTTGACGAGCGCGTGCCCCGTGTACATCTCCTCGACGTGCGCGTTGAGCGTGCCGGTGCGCTGCCACTGGGCCATGAACTGCGGCTGCGAGCGCTTGGCGATCATCGTCGTGACGACGCCGGACACCGGGATCACGACGAGGGAGATCACCGCGAGCAGCGGCGAGATCCAGAACATCATCGCCAGGACGCCGACGATCATGAGCACCGCGTTGACGAGCTGGCTCAGCGTCTGCTGCATCGTCTGCGCGATGTTGTCGATGTCGTTCGTCACGCGCGAGAGCAGCTCGCCGCGCGGCTGGGAGTCGACGTACGCGAGCGGCACGCGCCCGAGCTTGTCCTCCACCCGCTCGCGCAGCCGGTACACCGTCCGCTGCACGACGCCGGTCGTCACCAGGCCCTGCAGGTAGCCGAAGAGCCACGAGCCCAGGTACAGGGCGAGCGCGATGATCAGCACGCGGCTCAGCTCGCTCATGTCGATGCCGACGCCGGGCACGACGTCGCCCATGCCGGTGAGCATGTCGGCGAGCTCGGTCTGGCCCTGGGCGCGCAGGCCCTCGATCGCCTGCTCGGTGGTGACGCCCGGCGGCAGGCGGCGGCCCAGCTCGAGCCCGACGACGCCGCGGAAGATCACGTCGGTGGCCCAGCCGAGCACCTTCGGCGCGACGACGGCGCCGACGACCCCGACCACCGTGAACGCGAGCACGGCCAGCAGCGACCCGCGCTCGGGGCGCAGCTCGCCGGCCATCCGCTTGAGGGTCCCGCGGAAGTCGAGCGGCTTCGCCGTCGGCATCGCCATGCCCATGTGGCCCATGCCCCCGCCACCGCCGGGGCGGCGGCGCAGGATCGCGGCGTCGCGGCCGTGGGTGTCGCCCGGCCCGTGGCCGGGGCGGCCGGTCCTCGTCGGCGCGCTCATGCCGCCTCCTCCTCGGTGACCTGCGAGAGGACGATCTCGCGGTACGTCTCGTTGTCGGCCATGAGCTCGGCGTGCGTGCCGATCCCGACGACGGCCCCGTCGTCGAGCACGACGATCCGGTCGGCGTGGCGGATGGTGCTGACCCGCTGCGCGACGACGACGACCGTCGCGTCCCGGGTCTCCGGCACCAGCGCGGCGCGGAGCGCGGCGTCGGTGGCGAAGTCGAGCGCGGAGAACGAGTCGTCGAACAGGTAGATCTCGGGCCGCCGCACGAGCGCCCGCGCGATGGCGAGGCGCTGGCGCTGGCCGCCCGACACGTTGGTGCCGCCCTGCGCGATCTCGGCGTCGAGGCCGCCCATCTCCCGGACGAACGACGCGGCCTGCGCCACCTCGAGCGCGTGCCACACCTCCTCGTCGGTGGCGTCCTCCTTGCCGTAGCGGATGTTGCTCGCGACGGTGCCGCGGAACAGGTAGGGCTTCTGCGGCACGAGGCCGATCGTGCTCCACAGGGTCTCGAGCTCCAGGTCGCGCACGTCCACGCCGTCGACGAGCACGGCGCCGTCGGTCACGTCGTAGAGCCGCGGGATCATGCCGAGCAGCGTGGTCTTGCCGGCGCCCGTGGAGCCGATGATCGCCGTCGTCTCCCCGGGCCGCGCCGTGAAGGACACGCCGCGCAGGACGGGGTCGGCGGCGCCCGGGTAGCGGAAGCCGACGTCCCGCAGCTCGAGGTACCCGCGGCGGGGCAGCTCGGTGACGGGTGCGACCGGCGGGAGGACCGTCGTCCGCGCGTCGAGCACCTCGCCGATCCGGCCCGCGGACACCTCCGCGCGCGGGACCAGCATGAACATCATCACCGCCATCATCACGGAGATGAGGATCTGCATGAGGTAGCTGAGGAACGCCGTCAGCGAGCCCACGCCGAGCCCGTTCTCGATCTCGAGCGAGCCGAACCAGAGCACCGCGGCGCTCGAGAGGTTCATGATCAGGAAGACCGTCGGGAACATGAACGCCATGAGCCGCCCGACGCTGAGGCCGACGCTCATGAGGTCGCTGTTCGCGGCGCCGAACCGCTCGCGCTCGTGCCGGTCGCGGACGAAGGCGCGGATGACGCGGATGCCGCCGATCTGCTCGCGCATGATCCGGTTGATCGCGTCGATGCACTTCTGCATCGCCTGGAAGAGCGGCCGCAGGCGCACGACGGCGAACCCGAGCAGCGCGCCGAGCACCGGCACGATGACGACGAGCAGCCAGGACAGCTCGATGCTCTCGCGCAGCGCCATGATGACGCCGCCGACGAGCATGACGGGCGCCGCGATCATGATCGTGAGCGTCATGTAGACGACCGTCTGCACCTGCATGACGTCGTTCGTCGTGCGGGTGATGAGCGACGGCGCCCCGAACCGGCCGAGCTCGCGCGCGGAGAACGTCTGGACGTGGTCGAAGACGCCGGCCCGCAGGTCGCGGCCGATCGACATGGCGACCCGGGCGCCCGCGTACACCGCGCCGATGGCTGAGGCGACCTGGACGAGCGTGATCGCGAGCATGATGCCGCCGAGGCGGAGGATCACGCCCGTGTCGCCCTTGGCCACGCCGTCGTCGATGATGTCCGCGTTGAGGCTGGGCAGGTACAGGTTCGCCACCGCCTGCACAAGCTGCAGGACGACGACGACCGCCACCAGCCCGCCGTACGCGCGCAGGCGGTGCCGGAGCAGCCGGATCAGCATGGGTCCTCCGAGGTGTCGGAACGGGCGAGCGCGCCGTCGAGGAACAACGCGGTCAGGTCGTGGGGCCCGAGGGTGGGCCGGGCGCCGGCGGCGAGCGGGCGGTTGGCGGCGAGCACGAGCCCGACCAGCATCCGCGCACACACGGTCGGGTCGAGCCGCAGCGCAGCCGAGTGAGTCTGCAGCACGCCGGCCACCGCGCGCACCACCATTTCGACGGGGTGGTGCCCGTGGCGGTGGGCGTGGCCGGGCCCGTGGTGGCGCCGGCGGGCGTCGGCCGGGAGCTCGTGGCTGACGGACAGCAGCACCGCGACGTCCGTCGCGTGCTTCTGCAGGATCGCGACGACCTTCGCCACGGCGACGCGCACGGGCAGGGTCTCCTCGACGCCGGACAGCTCGGCGAGCACGGGGGCGGGGTCGAGCGCCCGGTCGAGCGCGGCGCACACGAGCGCGGTCTTGTCGGGGAAGACGCGGAACAGCGTCCCCTCGGCGACGCCGGCGGCGTCGGCCAGCTCGCGCGTGGTCACCTGGGCGCCCTTGGCGCGCAGCAGCGGGATCGTCGCGAGCAGGATGGCGTCGCGCCGGGCCTCCGGCGACATGGGGGTGGCCCGGCGTCCGCGCTCCGCGCCCACGGGACCGTCCGGGGCGGTGGGGGTCTGCGTCACCGGGTCACGGTAGCACGGGTGAGTGAGTGCTCACTCATTCGGTCGCGCGCCTCTCCCGCGGCCGGTGCAGCCGTGCGGGCACGCCGACGGCGTGGCGCGCCCTCGCGCAGGACGTCGCGGAGCTCGCGGCGCGCCTGCGCGACGCCGGCCGGCCCCGTCGGGGCGCTCAGGCGCCGGACGGTCCCTCGTCCTCGTCGGCCGGGCGCACCGGCGGCGGGGGCGGCACCGGGGGCGCCGGCGGCACGGGCGGGGGCGCCTGCGGCGGCACGGGCGGCACGGGCGGGACCGGCGGCACGACGGGCCGCAGCGTCGGCTCGCCGGGCTGCTGCCCCGCCTCCACCGTGCGCTCGAACGGCCGCCCGCTCAGGGTGCCCGCGCTCGTCGCGTCGGCGGTGGCGGCCTGCGACTCCCGGCGCGCCTCGGCGAGCGCCTCGCCGGGGTCGGTGAGCGCCGACGGCCCGAGGTCCTCGCGGCTCACCGGCGACGTGCCGGCGGGCCGCGCGGAGAAGTCCGGGCCGCCGTCGTCCTCGGCGCCGCCGAAGCCCTTGGCAACCGCCTTGAGCGCCGCGCTGAACTCGGTCGGGATGAACCAGAACTTGTTCGCCTGGGTCCGCGCGATCTGCGGGAGCATCTGCAGGTACTGGTACGCCAGCAGCTTCGGGTCGGCGTCGCCGCGGTGGATCGCGTCGAACACCTGCAGGATCGCGCGGGCCTCGCCCTCGGCCTGCAGGATCGCCGCCTGGGCGTTGCCCTCGGCCCGCAGGATCGCCGCCTGCTTCTCGCCCTCGGCGGTGAGGATCGCGGACTGCTTGACGCCCTCCGCCGTGAGGATCGCCGCGCGGCGGTCGCGCTCGGCGCGCATCTGCTGCTCCATCGCGCCCTGGACGCTGGCCGGCGGGTCGATCGCCTTGAGCTCCACGCGGTTGACGCGGACGCCCCAGCGCCCGGTGGCCTCGTCGAGGACGCCGCGCAGCTGGCCGTTGATCTGGTCGCGGCTCGTCAGGGTCTGCTCGAGGTCCATCGAGCCGACGACGTTGCGCAGGGTCGTGACGGTGAGCTGCTCGATGCCGGCGAGGAAGTTGGCGATCTCGTAGACGGCGGACTTCGGGTCGGTCACCTGGTAGTAGACGACCGTGTCGATGCTCACGACGAGGTTGTCGGACGTGATGACGGGCTGCGGCGGGAACGGCACGACCTGCTCGCGCAGGTCGACGTCCGCCCGCACGCGGTCGATGAACGGCACCAGCAGGTGCAGGCCGGCGTCGAGCGTGCGCGAGTAGCGGCCGAGCCGCTCGACCACGTACGCGCGGGCCTGCTTGACGATCCGCACGGAGCGGAGCAGCGCGACCACCACGAACAGGACGACCAGCGCGAGGAGCCAGTACGCCGGGTTCGCCAGGATCTCTTCGTTCACGACGCGTTCTCCTCCGCCGGTCGCGTGCCGCCGGGCCCCTGCGGCCCGTCGGCGTCCAGTCGGGCGACCACCGCGGTCGCCCCCTCGATCCGCACGACGCGGACCTCCTCACCCACCTCGACGACGTCCCGACCCTCGGTCCGCGCGGTCCAGACCTCCCCGGCGAGCTTGACGCGGCCGCTGCGCTCCGTCACCGACGTGACGGCGACGGCCGTGCGCCCGACGTGCGCCGCGGCGTTGGTCTCGACGAGCGGCACCCGCGTGCGCAGGTGGCGCAGCAGCCACGGCCGCAGCGCCAGTAGCAGCGCCGTCGACACGACGGCGAAGCCGAGGATCTGCACCCACAGCGGCGTGCCGGCGAGCGCGAGGGCGCCCGCGGCGACGGCCCCGCCCGCGAACATGATCAGCACGAGGTCGAGCGACAGGACCTCCACGACGACCAGGAGCAGCGCCGCGGCCATCCACCAGACCCAGGCCATCGGTGACCTCCTCTCGCCGTGCCTCGATCCTAGTGGCGGGGGCCCCGACGGCGCGGGCGGTCGCCCGACGACGGGCGGTCACCGGCGGTGCGGGCGGTCAGCCGAGGGCGCGGGCGCTCCAGCGGTCGCCGTGGCGCTCGACCTCGAGGGCGAGGCCGAAGGTCGCGGCGAGGTGCTCCGCCGTGAGCACCTCCTCCAGCCGGCCCGACGCCGCCACGCGCCCCTCGCGCAGGAGCAGGCCGTGCGTGAAGCCGGCCGGCACCTCCTCGACGTGGTGCGTGACGAGGACCATCACCGGGGAGCGGCGGTCGCGCGCGAGCTCGGTGAGCGCGCCGAGCAGCTCCTCGCGCCCGCCGAGGTCCAGCCCGGCCGCCGGCTCGTCGAGCAGGAGCAGCTCGGGGTCGGTCATGAGGGCGCGGGCGATCTGCGTGCGCTTGCGCTCCCCCTCGCTCAGGGTCCCGAAGGTCCGCTCCGCCAGGTGCGCCACCCCGAACACCTCGAGCAGCACGCGGGCGCGCTCGTGGTCGAGCGCCTCGTACTGCTCGCGCCAGCGGCCCGTCATGCCGTAGGCGGCCGTGAGGACGACGTCGAGCACCCGCTCCCCCGGCGCGATCCGGTCCGCGAGGGCGGCCGAGGCCACGCCGATGCGCGGCCGCAGCTCGAAGAGGTCGACCGCGCCGAGACGTTCGCCGAGCACGACGGCGGTGCCCGACGTCGGGTGCATCCGGGCCGCCGCGATCTGCAGCAGCGTCGTCTTGCCCGCCCCGTTCGGGCCGAGGACGACCCAGCGCTCGCCGTCGGCGACGCGCCAGGTCACGGTGTCGAGGATGGTCGTGGAGCCGCGGCGGACGGTCACGTCGGAGAGCTCGAGCACCATGGGCCCGACCCTACCCGCGCCGCCGGGTCTGCCCGGTCGGCGCGGCCGGTCGGCCGGGTTAGGTTGGCGGGGTGAGCGCGCAGCTGCTGACCCTGCCGCGGTCCGTGCACCTGGCGACCTGGCTCCCCCACCTCGACGGCCCGGACGCCCGTCGGCGCGCGCTCGCCGGCGTCCAGGGCGACGACGAGCCGCACACCGTCCACGCCGACGAGCCCGGCCTGCCCGACGGCGACCTCGACGCCTTGCTCACGGCGTGGGGCGGTCCGAGGGTCTCCGCGGTCGCGGTCCTGCCCGCGCCCGGCGACGTCGTCGGCGTCCCGCCCGAGATCAGCGCCGCCGCGGTCGACGCCGGCGAGTGCGTGCTCGTCGCGACGCCCGACGGTGACTTCGCCGCGGTGCCCGAGGTCACGCCGTTCGGCAGCGAGGTCGAGCCCGGTCACCTCGTGGCGTGGCGCGTGTGCCGCGTCGCGCCGTGGGCGCTGACGGTGCTGTCCGACGTCGGGTCGGTCGCCGAGTCCGAGCGCGACCTGCGCGAGGCCCTGCGGACGGCGACGGAGGCGCTCGACGCGCTCGACGTCGCGCGCTGGCGCGAGGACGCCGTCGAGGCGCTGGCGTCGCTGCGGGCCGAGCCCGACCTCACCGCGTTCCCCCGCGGGCTCGAGCCGCGGCGCGGGCGCGTCCTGGCGCTCGCGGCGCGCCTGCGGATCATCGTCGAGCTCGCGACCGTGGACGACGGCGGGGCGGTCAACCTCTGGCAGGCCGACCAGCGCTCGGCCGCGCTGCGCCACGTCGACCACGCGGCCCGGCGCGCGATGGCCGCGGCGACGCTCGTCGTCGCGACCGACGGGGCCTGACGGGCCGCCGTCGTCCGTGGCGAGGACCTGCGCCCTCAGAGGACCGAGCGGTACACCCCCAGCGTCCGCTCCGCGATCGCCTGCCACGCGAAGTGCTCCTCGACCCGCTCGCGGGCGGCCCGGCCCCAGCGCGCGGCCCGCTCCGGGTCGGACACCGCCTCGCGCAGCGCCTCGCCGAGATCCCGCACGAACGCGTCCGGGTGCACGGGCGTCCCGGTCCCGTCGCTCACCTGCTCGATCGGCACGAGCAGGCCGGTGACGCCGTCGACGACCACCTCGGGGATGCCGCCCGTCGCGGTGCCCACGACCGGCAGCCCGCACGCCATCGCCTCGAGGTTGACGATCCCGAGGGGCTCGTAGACCGACGGGCACACGAAGACGGTGCAGGCCACGAGCATGGCGATGAGCTCGTCGCGCGGCAGCATCCGCTCGATCCAGATCACGCCCTGCCGCCGGGTCCGCAGGTCCTCGACGAGCCCGGTCACCTCCCGGGCGATCTCCGGCGTGTCCGGGGCGCCCGCGCAGATGACGAGCTGGACGTCGTCGGGCAGGTGCTCGGCCGCCCGCAGGAGGTAGGGCAGGCCCTTCTGGCGGGTGATACGGCCGACGAAGACGACGGCCGGCCGGTCGGGGTCGATCCCGAGGGCGCGCGCCTTCTCCTCGGCCGCCGCCGCGGCCTCGCCCTCGGGGCGGCGCCAGGCGGCGAGGTCGATGCCGTTGTGCACGACGTGCACGCGGTCGGGGTGGACGTGGGGGTAGACGCGCAGGATGTCGTCGCGCATGCCCCCGCTCACGGCGATGACGGCGTCGGCGTGCTCGTACGCCGTCCGCTCGGCCCACGCGGACAGCGCGTAGCCGCCGCCGAGCTGCTCGGCCTTCCACGGCCGCAGGGGCTCGAGGCTGTGCGCGGTGACGACGTGCGGGACGCCGTGGAGCAGGCCGGCCACGTGGCCGCCGAGGTTGGCGTACCACGTGTGCGAGTGCACGAGGTCGGCGCCCGCGACGTCGCCGGCCATGAGCAGGTCGACCCCGAGCGTGCGCAGCGCGGGGTTGTGCTCGGCGAGGCCGGCGGGCACGTCGTAGCCCGTGACGCCGGGCTCGTCCCGCGGCCCCTCGAAGCACCGGACGCGGACGTCGACGTGCCGGCGCAGCACCGCGGCGAGCTCGGTGACGTGCACCCCCGCCCCGCCGTAGACGTGCGGGGGGTACTCCCGGGTCAGCAGGTCCACGCGCATGCGCGACACGCTAGCGGTGTTCGGCGCGCACGTCTGGCTCCTGCGGATCGCCGGCCCTAGGGTCGGAACCATGGCGGCGCCGCGTGTCCTGGCCATCGTCCTCGCCGGTGGTGAGGGCAAGCGTCTGATGCCCCTGACGGCGGAGCGGGCCAAGCCGGCGGTCCCGTTCGGCGGCCTGTACCGCCTCGTCGACTTCGCGCTGTCGAACCTCGTCAACAGCCACTACCTGCAGATCGTCGTCCTCACGCAGTACAAGTCGCACAGCCTCGACCGGCACGTCGCGCGGACCTGGCGGATGTCGCCGCTGCTCGGCAACTACGTGGCGCCCGTGCCCGCGCAGCAGCGGGTGGGCAAGCACTGGTACCTCGGCAGCGCGGACGCGATCTACCAGTGCCTCAACATCATCGACGACGAGCGGCCGGACATCGTCGTCGTCGTCGGCGCGGACCACGTGTACCGCATGGACTTCTCCCAGATGGTCGAGGCGCACGTGGAGTCGGGGGCCGAGTTCACGGTGGCCGCGATCCGCCAGCCGATCGGCCTCGCCGACCAGTTCGGCGTCATCGAGACGACGCCCGAGGACCCGACGCGGATCGCGGCGTTCCGCGAGAAGCCCACGGACCCGGTCGGCCTGCCCGACTCCCCGGGCGAGGTGCTCGCGTCGATGGGCAACTACGTCGCCGACGCCGACGCCCTCGTCCACGCGGTCACCGTGGACGCGCAGAACCCGACGTCGAAGCACGACATGGGCGGCGACATCGTGCCGTGGTTCGTCGAGCGGGGGACGGCCGCGGTCTACGACTTCATCCGCAACGACGTGGCCGGCTCCACGGACCGCGACCGGGACTACTGGCGCGACGTCGGGACGATCGACGCGTACTACGAGGCGCACCTCGACCTCATCTCGGTGACGCCGGTGTTCAACCTCTACAACCGCCAGTGGCCGCTGTTCACCGGCAACGTGGGCCTGCCGCCGGCGAAGTTCGTGCACGCGGGCCCCGGCCGGCTGGGCCACGCCGCCGACTCGCTCGTCTCCCCCGGCGTCATCGTCTCGGGCGCCACGGTGTCCGGCTCGGTGCTCTCCCCCGGCGTCTACCTGCACTCGTGGTCGTCGGTGAGCGACTCCGTCATCCTCGACAACGCGGTCGTGGGCCGGCACGCGCAGGTGCACCGGGCGATCCTCGACAAGAACGTGGTCGTGTCCGAGCGCGCGCGGGTCGGGATCGACCCCGAGCACGACCGCGCCCGCGGGTTCACGGTGAGCGAGGGCGGCGTGACCGTCGTGCCGAAGGGCACCGTCATCGAGCCGTAGCGGTCAGTCGATCGGGTGCACGAACAGGCCCGAGCGCAGCTTCGGCTCGAACCACGTGGACTTCGGCGGCATGACGCGCCCGCCGTCGGCGACGTCCATCACCTCGTCCGCGGACGTGGGGTGCAGCGCGAACGCCGCGGCGGCCTCGCCCGCGTCGACCAGGCGCTCGAGCGCGGCCGCGCCGCGGATCCCGCCGACGAACCGGATGCGCGGGTCGGTGCGCGGGTCGGCGACGCCCAGCAGCGGGCCGAGCACGCGGTCCTGGAGCACCGAGACGTCGAGCCGGGCGATCGGGTCGGCCTCGTCGACGACGCCGTCCCGCGCGCGCAGCAACCACCACCCGCCGTCGGCGTACAGGCCGACCTGGTGCCGGCCGGGCTCGGGCGCGTCGTGGGCGGGCACGACGTCGAAGGCGTCGGCGAGCGCGTCGCGCAGCCCGGCGAGCGTGCGCCCGGCGAGGTCGGCGACGGCCCGGTGGTACGGCAGCACGGTGAGCTCGTCGGCCGGGAAGACGACGACCGGGAACTCCCCCGCCCCGGGGCCGTGCCGCCCCTCCTCGGCGACGCGGGCCGCGGCCGCGCTGCGGTGGTGGCCGTCGGCGACGTACAGCCGCGGCACCTCGCCGAACGCGGCCACGAGGGCGTCCCGCTCCGCCGGGTCGACGGTCCACAGCGTGTGGGCCACGCCGTCGTCGGTGACGAGGTCGTACTCCGGCGCGCGGGCGGTGACCTGCGCGACCGTCGCCGCGATCGTCGCCGCGCCCGGCGCCTCGGGTCGGTACATGAGGAACACCGGCTCGTCGTGCGCGGCGAGCGCCGCGATGTGCCGCGTGCGGTCGGTCTCCTTGTCGTGCCGCGTGTGCTCGTGGGTGGCGATGACGCCGGCGCGGTAGTCCGCGACGGTCGCGCAGCCCACGACGCCGGTCTGCGTCACCGTGCGCTCGGCCGTCCCGGCGCCCGCGGGCAGCCGCATCCGCTGCCGGTACACGAGCAGCCCAGGCTCGGCGTCCCGCACGAGGACGCCCCGCGCGACGAGGTCGTCGAGGGCGCGGCGGCCGGCGGCGTGCACGACGTCGGCGTGCGGGTCGACGTCGTCGGGCAGGTCGATCTCGGGCCGGGAGACGTGCAGGAAGCTGTCGGGGTTGCCCGCGGCGAGGGCGCGCGCCTCGGCGGTGTCCACGACGTCGTACGGCGGGGCGGCCACCGCGGCGACGGCGTCGCGCGGCGGGCGCAGGGCTCGGAACGGACGGAGGGTGGCCACGTCGCTACTGTCCCAGACCGGGCGCGGCGCGCGCGGGGGCCGCCACGGGTCGGACGGCGCGCATCGAGCCGGCCCTCCTCGTCGCCTGCCCGCCGCCTACTCGTCCCAGGCGGGCCGGACGACGTCGCGCAGCGCCGCGCCGCGCCGGTCGAGCTCCGACCACGGGCCGGGCAGCTCGAGGACCGCGAACGCGGCGGTGGACAGGCCCGAGCGCACCTGCGCCACGTGGGCGGGCTCGCCCTCGCCCGTCAGGTGCGCGGCCGCCGCGGACATCGCGGGCTCGTGCCCGACGACGAGGACCGTGCGCACGCGGTCGTCGACGGCCCGCAGGAGGTCGACGACCTCGAGGTGGTGCGCCCCGTAGAGCGCGTCCGAGACCACGACCTCCGGCTCCGGCTCGTCGCCGAGCGCCGCCCGGAGGTGCTCCCACGTCTCGCGCGTCCGCACCGCCGACGACACGAGAGCGAGCTCCGGCACGAGGCCGTCCCGCAGCCGGGCCCCGACCGCGGCGGCCTGGCGCGTGCCGACGGCGGTGAGCCGCCGCAGCTCGTCCGCGACGCCGCCGGGCTCCGCCTTCGCGTGCCGGAGCAGGACGAGCCGCCGGGGCCGCCCGGTCATCACTGCCCCATCGCGTGGACGCCGCCGTCGACGTGGACGACCTCGCCCGTCGTCGCGGGGAACCAGTCGGAGAGCAGCGCGCACACCGCGCGCGCGGTGGGCTCCGGGTCCGAGCTGTCCCAGCCGAGCGGGGCGCGCGCGGACCAGCCGCCCTCCATCTGGTCGAAGCCCGGGATGTGCGTCGCGGCCGTCGTCCTGATCGGCCCCGCCGAGACGAGGTTCACCCGCACGCCCTCCGGCCCGAGGTCGCGGGCGAGGTAGCGGGCCGTGGACTCGAACGCGGCCTTGGCCACGCCCATCCAGTCGTAGACCGGCCACGCGTACCGCGCGTCGAACGTGAGCCCCACGACGGACGCCGGCGTGGCGAGCAGGGGCTGCGCGGCCACGGCGAGCGCCTTGAGCGAGTACGCGGACACGTGCACGGCCGTGGCGACGTCGTCCCACGCCGCGTCGAGGAAGTGGCCGCCCATGACGGACTGGGGCGCGAACCCGATGGAGTGCACGACGCCGTCGAGGCCGTCCACGTGCTCGCGGGTCCGCTCGGCGAGGGCGGCGAGGTCCTCGTCGGACGTCACGTCGAGCGGGACGACCGGCGCCTCCTGCGGCAGCCGCCGCGACACGGCCGACGTCAGGCGCGTCTGCCGGCCCGGGGCCGTGAGCACGACCCGGGCGCCCTCCTGCTGCGCCAGGCGCGCGACGTGGAACGCGATCGAGGTGTCCACGAGCACGCCCGTGACCAGCAGCCTCTTGCCCTCCAGCAGCCCCATGCTCCGTCCCTCCGTGTCGTGTGTCCGTGTCGTCTCGTCCGCGTCG
>JAAZAC010000025.1 GCA_012514545.1 Actinomycetales bacterium
GTGATCCCCCGCAGCCCGGGCACGCGGTCCAGTGCGGCCCGCGCGGCCGGGAGGTGCTCCTCGGCGGCGAGCTCCGCGACGACGGCGTCGCCGCGCAGCCCGTCCTTCAGCTCGTCCGGCGTGCCCTGGGCGACGACGCGCCCGTGGTCGACGATGGCGAGCCGCGAGGCGAGCCGGTCGGCCTCCTCGAGGTAGTGCGTGGTGAGGAGGACGGTGGTGCGCTCCGACCGGACGACGTCCTCGATCTCCGCCCACATGCGGGCCCGGGCCTCCGGGTCCAGGCCGGTGGTCGGCTCGTCGAGGAAGAGGACCTGCGGCCGGTGGACGAGGCCCATCGCCACGTCCAGCTTGCGTGCCATGCCGCCCGAGTAGGTCCGCACGAGGCGGCCCGCGGCGTCGGCCAGGTCGAACCGCTCGAGGAGCTCGCGGGCGCGGGCCCGCGCGGCACGCGCCGGCAGCCCCTGCAGCCGCGCGGCCAGGACGATGTTGTCCCAACCGGTCTCCATCGGGTCGGTGACCGGGCGCTGGGCGACGAGGCCGATCGCGCGCCGGACCCGCTCGGGGTGCGCGACGACGTCGATCCCCGCCACCACCGCCCGGCCGGCGTCCGGCCTGGTCAGGGTGGTGAGCACCTTGACGGTCGTGGACTTGCCGGCGCCGTTGGGGCCGAGGAGGCCGAACACGGTGCCGGGCTCGGCGGCGAACGACAGGCCGTCGAGCGCGCGCACGGCGGTGCCGCGGCCGCCCGGGCCGCGCCGGGCCGGGTAGGTCTTGACGAGGCCCTCGGCGAGGAGCGCCGTCGTCGGGGTGGTCGCGCCGGCGCGGGGCGCCGGGGCGCGCGTGGTGGTCGGTGGTGCCATGGGTGCCTCCCTCGGTGGGAGCCGCCGCGGCAGGGCACACGGATACGATCGGTGTGGGGTTTCGGGACGTGCCCTCAGCGGTCGGCTCGAGACTTCGGTGGCTCGGGTGTTGCCGCACCCGGGCCACCACTCGTTTCCGGTGGAATCAGCTCTCGGTGGTGGGCGGCGTCGGGCCGCTCGGCCCGGGCCGCGCGCCGGTCCCCTCCTTCCACAGGTGGTCGTCGAACTCGGCGACGAGCTGGGCGATCGAGTCGCCCTGGGCGAGCCGCCGGTGCATCTCGGCCCACAGGTCCTGCCCGTCGACGCGCCCGGTCGCGAGTCGCGCGACCAGGTCGGCGACGAACGCGCGCTCGGCCTCGAGCATCGCGAGCTCGAAGCGGGCCTCGACGAGGAAGATCTCGGGCAGCGGGAGGTCCTGGGCTGCCCGCGCGTCGGCGATCCGGGCGTCGAGGCCCTCCAGCCGGCGGGTCAGCAGCGCGGCCGCCTCGTCCGGCCCGAGCAGCATGATCAGCGACAGGCCGGCCTCGAAGTCGGGGTACTCCTTGGCCGGCACCTCGATGATCCGGCGGAGCCAGCTCAGGGCCGCCTCCCGGCCCGCGTCCGTGACCGCGTAGACGGTCCGCTCGGGGCGGGACCCCGCGCGCTCGGAGTGGGTCGCCTCGATGAGGCCGTTCTTCTCCAGCGACGCGATGACCGAGTACAGCGAGCCCCAGTTGAGGCGGATGCTGTGCTCCTTGCCGCGCTCGCGGAGGACCTGCGTGATCCGGTAGGGGTGCATCGGCTCCTCGCTCAGCGTGGCCAGGACGGCCAGCGCGAGCGGGTTGCTCAGCGAGGAACGCGACATACTCATCTCCGGATACTCGACTCAGAGTATTACTCGACATCGACGGAGGGGACAACCCCGTTCAGCCCGCGGCGGAGGAGGTGGGGGCGCTGCCCGACGGCGGCCGGCCGCCTCAGGCGGGGAGGCGCGCCTCGGCGCGGTCGCCTCAGGCGGGGAGGCGCGCCTCGGCGCGGTCGTTGGCGGCGCGGTACCCCAGCGCCGTCAGCGCGTACACCACGGCCAGGACGGCGAAGACGAGCGCCGACCACCCGGCGTCGGGCAGGACGACCGCGGCGAGCGCGGCCGCGCCCACGAACGCGGCGTTGTAGAGCATGTCGTAGAGGGAGAAGGCGCGGCCGCGGTAGTCGTCGTCGGTGTCGCGCTGGACGATCGTGTCGACGGCGATCTTCGCGCCCTGCACGGACAGACCCAGCAGCACGGCCGACACCGCCACCACCGCGAACGCGTGCGAGGCCGCGAGCAGCCCCTGGCTCACCACGCCGATCCCCAGGCACACGGCCACCCAGGTCGCCGGCCGCATCCGCTCGTGCGCGATCGGGGTGAGCACGATCGCCACGCCGTTCCCGGCGAGCGAGACGCCCGCGAGCAGCGCGAACATCGCCAGCCCCGCGTCGGCGTCGGTCGGGTCCACCAGCAGGTTGCGCGACATGAGGATGAGCGCGATGAAGTTGACCCCGTAGAGGAAGCGGTGCACGCCCATGACGCCCAGGCCCAGCGCCGGGGTGCCGCGGCGGACCAGCCAGCGCGCGCCGTCGGCGAGGTCGCGGAGGGTCGCCGCGATCGCCTGGCCGATCGGCAGGCCGCGCTCCTCCGGGCCGAGCTGGTCGCGTCCCAGCCGCAGCGCCAGCGCGCTCGCGGCCCCGAAGAACAGCCCGGCGACGGTGAGCACGACGGCGTCCCGCACCGCGCCCTCGGGCGTCACCCGCGAGAGCACGACGCCGATCCCCGCGCCGACGACGGCGGACACCGCGCCGAGCGTGGGCGTGATCGTGTTCGCCATGAGCAGCTGGGCGCGCGGGACGACGTGCGGCAGCGCCGCGGACAGCGCCGCGAGCAGGAACCGGTTCACGCCGAGCGTGACGAGCGCGAGCACGTACACCACGGGCCCGACGCCCACGGTCGCCATGAGCACCGCGAGCACGAGCGCCAGCGGCACGCGCACGAGGTTGCCCCAGAGCAGCACCTGGCGCCGCCGCCACCTGTCGAGCAGCGGGCCCGCGAACGGCGCGACCACCGTGAACGGCAGCAGCAGCACGGTGAACGCCGCGGCGACCTGCCCCGCCGTCGCCATGTTCTCCGGCTGGAAGAAGAACAGGGTCGCGAGGCCGGCCTGGAACATGCCGTCGCCGCACTGCGAGACGAGCCGCACCGCGAAGAGCTTGCGGAAGTCCCGGTGGACCGCGACGGTCCGCAGGTCGCCGAGGACGCTCATGCGCGCCGCGCTCGCCCGTTGGTCACCAGCGCAGGCTAGCCGCCCGGGCGAGGGACGAAGCGCACCCAGGGGATGTGGTGGGCGGCCGCGCGCAGGCTCTCCGGGCTGCCGTCGACGGGGCCGGCGCCCAGGTACGCCGCCAGCGCCCGCGCCGCCCTCGGGTGCCGCCCGGCGTACCGCACGAAGGCGGGGGCGGCGTCGTCGGCGTCGGGGAACGTCGCGGTGACGGCGGTGCGCCGACGCCCGACCTGGATCGTGGCCTCGGGGTGCGCGCGCAGGTTGCGGTACCACTGCGAGCCCGTGCCCCACCCGGACGCGACGGTGATGCGGCCCCGGTCGTCCCGGTCCACGACCTCCAGCACGGTCCGCCGGACGGCGCCCGAGACGCGGCCGACGTGCTCGAGCAGCAGGAAGCGCCCGCCGAGCAGCCACCCCAGGCGCCAGCGGTAGAGCAGCACCGGCGCGCGCAGCACAGCCCGGGTGATCCCGGTGGGCCGCGCCGGTCGGCGCCTCTCGCCGCCGTCCGCCATGATCGCCTCCCTCGCCCCCGACCCTGCCGCAGGCCGTCGGGGCGTGCCATCGGGACGGGCGGCCCCACCCGCGGCGCGGCGCCGGGGAGCAGGATGGTCGTGTGGCCGCGCCCGCCGAGAGTCCCGTGACCGGAGTCCCCGAGCCCTGGCTGCTCGGGGCCGACGACGTCGCGCGGCTGCTCGGCACCGACCCCGAGCGCGGGCTCGAGCCCGCCGAGGCCGCCCGCCGCCTCGCCGCGCACGGACCCAACGAGATCCGCGGCGAGCCGCCCACCCCGACGTGGCGCCGCCTGCTCGACCAGCTGCGCGACCCGCTCGTCGTGCTCCTCCTCGTCGCCGTGGCCGTCTCGCTCGTCGCGTGGTGGGCGGAGGGCGCGGTGGGCGTCCCGTTCGACGCCGTCGTCATCGCGGCGATCGTGGTCCTCAACGCGGTGCTCGGGGTGGTCGAGGAACGACGCGCGGAGGACGCCGTCGCGGCCCTCGCGAGGATCAGCGCGCCGACGGCGTCGGTGGTGCGCGGCGGGGTGCAGCAGCGCGTGCCGGCGCGGGAGGTCGTCGTGGGCGACGTCCTCGTGCTCGCGGAGGGCGACACCGTGCCCGCCGACGCGCGGCTGCTGCAGGTCGCGTCGCTGCACGTCGCCGAGGCGGCGCTCACCGGCGAGAGCGAGGCGGTGGGCAAGCGGACGGCCCCGCTCAGCGGCCCCACCGCGCTCGGCGACCGGACGTGCATGGTCTTCGGCGGCACCGCGGTGACCCGCGGGTCGGGCAGGGCGGTCGTCACGGCGACGGGCATGGCCGCGGAGACCGGCAAGATCGCCCGCCTGCTCGCGGAGACCGAGGCGGAGCCGACCCCGCTGCAGCGGGAGATCGCCGTCGTCGGCCGGATGCTGGGGATCGCGGTCGTCGTCATCGCGGTGGTCGTGGTGGCGACGGTCCTGCTGGTCTCGGACCTGCGCGCCGTCGGCGACTACGTCACGGTCCTGCTGCTGGGCGTCTCGCTCGCGGTCGCGGCGGTGCCCGAGGGGCTGCCGGCGGTGCTGTCCGTGGTGCTCGCGATCGGCGTGCAGCGGATGGCGGCCCGCAACGCCATCGTCAAGCGGCTCGCGTCCGTGGAGACGCTCGGGTCGGCGTCGGTCATCTGCTCGGACAAGACCGGCACCCTCACGCAGAACGAGATGACGCTGGTCCGGGTGGTCACGGCGTCGGGCGCGGTGCGGCTGGAGGGCGCCGGCTACGAGCCCGTGGGCGCGGTCCTGACCGACGACGGCCGCCCCCTCCTAGACGACGGCCCCCTCCGCGCGGAGGTGGCCGCGGTGCTCGGCGGCGGGGCCGCCGCGAACGACGCCGAGCTCACCCGGGCGGACGACGGCACCTGGCAGATCGCGGGCGACCCCACCGACGGCGCGTTCCTCGTCGCGGAGCGCAAGCTCGGTCGCGACGAGCGGCGGGCCCGGGCGCGGCGCGTGGCGGCCGTCCCGTTCACGTCGGAGCGCAAGCTGATGTCGGCGATCGAGGCCGCCGACGACCACGCGGTGACGGTTCTGACCAAGGGCGCGCCCGACGTCCTGCTGGGCCGGTGCACGCGGATGCTCGTGGGCGACGAGGCGGTGCCGCTCACCGACGAGGCCCGCGCGCGCGTGCTCGCCGCCGTCGAGGAGATGTCCTCCGACGCGCTGCGCACGCTCGGCGTGGCGCAGCGGCGCATCGACTGGGCGCCGGACGCGGTGCGCGACGTCGACGGCGACGTGCTCGAGGCGGAGGTCGAGCAGGAGCTCGTGTGGTGCGGCGTCGTCGGGATCATCGACCCGCCGCGGCCCGAGGCGCGCGACGCGGTGGCGGCGGCGCACCGCGCGGGCATCCGGATCATCATGATCACCGGCGACCACCCGCGGACCGCGCTCCGCATCGCGACCGATCTCGGGATCGTCCCCGAGGGGGCGCCCGTGGCGACCGGGCTGGAGCTGGACGCCCTGGACGACGACGGGTGGCGCGACGTCGTGCGGACCACCTCGGTCTTCGCCCGGGTCTCCCCGGAGCACAAGCTGCGCATCGTCGACGCGCTGCAGGCGGACGGCCTCGTCGTCGCGATGACCGGCGACGGCGTGAACGACGCGCCGGCGCTGAAGTCCGCCGACATCGGCGTCGCCATGGGGGTCACCGGCACGGAGGTGACCCGCCAGGCCGGCGCGATGATCCTCACCGACGACAACTTCGCCACCATCGTCGACGCGGTCCGCGAGGGGCGGGGGATCTTCGAGAACATCAAGAAGTTCCTGCGGTTCCTGCTCTCGTCGAACATGGGCGAGGTGCTCACGGTCTTCGTGGGCGTGGTGCTGGCCGGGTTCCTGGGGATCGCGGGGCACGGCGAGGTCGTGGTCGTGCCGCTGCTGGCGACGCAGATCCTGTGGATCAACCTGCTCACCGACACCGGGCCGGCGCTCGCGATGGGGGTGGACCCGCAGACCGAGGACGTCATGGCCCGCCCGCCGCGCCGCCTGAGCGACCGGGTCATCGACGCGCGGATGTGGGGCGACGTCGTGTGGATCGGGGCCGTGATGGCCGCGGTGTCCCTCCTCGCGATCGACATCCACCTGCCCGGCGGGCTCGTCGAGGGGGACGACGCCGGGGTGCCGCTCGCGCGGACGGCCGCCTTCACCGTGCTCGTCCTCGCGCAGCTGTTCAACGCGTTCAACGCGCGGTCCGGCATGCAGTCGGCGCTCCGGCGCACCCACAACCGCTGGCTCTGGGGCGCGGTGCTGCTGGCCGTGGTGCTGCAGGTGGCGGTGGTGCACGTGCCGTTCCTCCAGGCCGCGTTCGGGACGGAGGCGTTGTCCTGGCAGCAGTGGCTCGTGTGCCTGGCGCTCGCGAGCGCGGTGCTGTGGGCGGAGGAGGCGCGCAAGGCGGTCCTGCGGCGCCGGGACCGATCCTCTCCGCGATCGTGAAGAGTTCCTTCCGCCCGGCGAACGGAAGTCTTCACGATCCGCCGATGGCGACGCGGGCGGTGCACCGCGGTCCGCACGGGCGGAGGTCGCCGCGCCACCCGCCGGCCCACAGGCCCGTCGCAACCTGGCCGGCCGTGGCGCACGCCGCGATCGCGACGTGGCGCCAGCGATACCGGAGCGTGCGGTCGCCGTGCTCCAGGAGGACGGCGTTGTCACGCCAGGTGTCCGCGTCCGTGCGGCCGCCGGGATGGGCGAGCCGCCCGTCGAGCTCGACGCGGAGCCCGTAGCCCTCGTAGACGCAGTCGGCGCGGATCCAGCCGCCGCCGGCGACCTCGACCCGCTGCCGACGCGCGCGAGGCAGGCCGTGCCGCCGCTCGACGTCGTGGTGGTAGCGCCGCTCCAGCGGCGACTCGACGCCGGCGGTCGCGTCCGCGAGGAGGTCGTCGAGCAGTGCCCGACGCCGGATGCGCGGCCGCCGGCGGGCCGCGGCGGCGATCGCGGCGACGGGCGTCCCCAGGCGGACCGCCGCACAGAGGTGGCCGAAGGCGTCGTCCGTCGTGCGTGCGGACTCGAAGAGGTCGAGGGCGGTCTCCTCCGCGACGACGACGGGGAGGAAGCCGTGCGACGGCGGCATCGTGCGGCGCAGGTGCACACGGACGCCCGGCGTCGGGCGCACCCGGCGGGTGGCTGGGACGCTCACGTCGATGACCTGGGGCGCGCGGGCGACGAGCCCGAGCACGTGGCCGGCCGCACGGTGGCTGAGGGCGGCGGCGTCGCCGGCGTAGACCGTTGCGGCAAGCGCGCGGGACCGCCAGGGGATCCCGCCGGAGTACACGTAGAGCACGCCCCGGTGGAGGCGCTGCCAGTGACCCGCCGCGAGCTGGCGGTGGATCCACGCCGGGTCCGCCCCGAGCTCGACGAGCCGGCGCGTCGAGAGCACGCCCTCGTGCACGCGGGCCAGGGGGACGAGCTGGTCCGGGGGGATGCGCACCGATCCAGCGTGGCGACGTCGGGCGGCCAGGAGGGCCTGTCCACAGGCCCGGCCGGCGGTCGTCAGGCGGATCGTGAAGAGTTCTGTTCGCCAGGCGAAAGGAAGTCTTCACGACGGCGTGGGGGGCGTCCGCGCACGACGAAGGGCCCGGCCCCTCCCGAAGGAGGGACCGGGCCCCGGGTCGTGCACGCTCAGCGCGCGGAGCGAGTCACCCGCCGAGCGTGAGCCCGCCGCGCCGTGTCCGACGACGGCGTCAGCGCTCGACCTCGCCGCGGATGAACGCCTCGAGCCGCTCGCGGCCCGCGGTGTCCTCCATCTGGATCGGCGGGGACTTCATGAAGTACGTCGAGGCCGCGTGGATCGGGCCGCCGACGCCGCGGTCCTTGGCGATCTTCGCCGCGCGGATCGCGTCGATGATGATGCCCGCGGAGTTCGGGGAGTCCCAGACCTCGAGCTTGTACTCGAGGTTCAGCGGCACCTCGCCGAACGCGCGGCCCTCGAGGCGCACGTACGCCCACTTGCGGTCGTCGAGCCACGCGACGTAGTCCGACGGGCCGATGTGGACGTTGCGGTCCTCCTTCTTGCCGGACAGCGGGCCGTCCGTGAGGTTGGAGGTGACGGCCTGCGTCTTCGAGACCTTCTTGGACTCCAGGCGCTCGCGCTCGAGCATGTTCTTGA
>JAAZAC010000026.1 GCA_012514545.1 Actinomycetales bacterium
CACGGCGAGGGCTGGGCGCTGTACGCCGAGCGGCTGATGGCGGACCTCGGCTTCCTCGAGGACCCGGGCGACCGGCTCGGCATGCTCGACGGGCAGCGGATGCGCGCGGCGCGCGTCGTCATCGACCTCGGCGTGCACCTCGGCCTGCCCTGCCCCGAGGAGTGGGGCGGCGGACGCTGGGACGCGGACAAGGCGTGGGAGTTCTTCAAGGCCAACGTCAACATGCCCGAGTCGTTCCTGCGGTTCGAGCTCAACCGCTACCTCGGCTGGCCCGGTCAGGCGCCCGCCTACAAGATCGGCCAGCGGCTGTGGGAGCAGGCGCGCGACGACTACCGCGCCGCCGCCCGGGCCCGCGGCGAGGACGGCGACCTCAAGGCGTTCCACGCGCGCGCCCTGTCGCTGGGCTCGGTCGGCCTCGACGTCCTGCGGGACGCCCTGCGGTGAGGCTGGTCCTCGCCTCGGCCTCCCCGGCGCGGCTGACCACGCTGCGCGCGGCCGGGTTCGACCCGGAGGTCCGCGTGTCCGGGATCGACGAGGACGGCGTGCTCGCCGCCGCGCACGAGCGCGGCGCGGCGGCGGGCCCCGCCGACGACGTCCTCGTCCTCGCCCGCGCGAAGGCCGAGGCGGTCGCGACGGACCTGGTGGCGGGCACGGACGCCGTCGTCCTCGGCTGCGACTCGCTGCTCGAGCTCGACGGCGCCAGCCACGGCAAGCCGGCCGACGCCGCCGAGGCGACGGCCCGGTGGCGGCTCATGCGCGGGCGGAGCGGCGTGCTGCACACGGGCCACTGGCTCGTGGACCTGCGGACGGGGCGGGCGAGCGGCCGCACGGCGTCGACGGTCGTGCACTTCGCGAACCTGTCGGACGCGGAGATCGACGCGTACGTGGCCACGGGCGAGCCGCTCGCCGTCGCGGGCGCGTTCACGATCGACGGGATCGGCGGCCCCTTCGTCACGGGGGTCGAGGGCGACCCCCACACCGTCGTCGGGCTGAGCCTGCCGCTCCTGCGCGACCTGCTGGGGGACCTGGGCCTGACCGTGCCCGACCTGTGGTCCCGCTGAGCGGGGCCGGGGCCGTGGTCGGCGCGCCACAAACCGCGCGCGCCCCGCTTGGCGGGTGCGGACAGTCTTGGCGCGCCCGGGGGCGGCCGTGCGGGGCCGTGGCGCGCCTGACGTTACGGTGAGCCGTGCCCCGGATCAGCAAGGTGCTCATCGCCAACCGCGGTGAGATCGCCGTCCGCGTCGCGCGGGCGTGCGCCGACGCCCGCATCACCGCCGTCGCCGTGTACGCCGACCCCGACCGGGAGTCGTTGCACGTCAGGCTCGCCGACGAGGCCTACGCGCTGGGCGGCGAGCGCGCCGCGGACACCTACCTCGACGGCGCCAAGATCATCGACGTCGCGCTGCGCTGCGGCGCGGACGCCGTCCACCCCGGCTACGGGTTCCTGGCGGAGAACGCCGAGTTCGCCCGCGCCGTCGGGCGGGCGGGCCTGACCTGGATCGGCCCGCCGCCGGAGGCCATCGAGGCCCTCGGGGACAAGGTGCGGGCGCGGCACATCGCGCAGGCGGTCGGCGCCCCGCTGGTGCCGGGCACGCCGGACCCGGTGGCCGACGTCGACGAGGTGCACGCCTTCGTGGCGCAGCACGGCCTGCCGATCGCCATCAAGGCCGCCTTCGGCGGGGGCGGCCGGGGCCTCAAGGTCGTCCGCGACCCGGCCGAGGTGGACGACCAGTTCGAGTCGGCGGTGCGCGAGGCGACGGCGGCCTTCGGGCGCGGGGAGTGCTTCGTCGAGCGCTACCTCGACGCCCCGCGGCACGTCGAGACCCAGTGCCTCGCGGACGCGCGCGGCACCGTCGTCGTCGTCTCCACGCGCGACTGCTCGCTGCAGCGGCGGCACCAGAAGCTCGTCGAGGAGGCCCCCGCGCCGTTCCTCACCCCGGAGCAGGAGCGCAGCCTCCGCGAGGCGTCCGTCGCGATCCTGCGCGCGGCGGGCTACGTCGGCGCCGGGACGTGCGAGTTCCTCGTCGGCGCGGACGGGACGGTGTCGTTCCTCGAGGTCAACACGCGCCTGCAGGTGGAGCACCCGGTGACCGAGGAGGTCACGGGCATCGACCTCGTGCGCGAGCAGCTGCGCATCGCCGCGGGCGAGCCCCTCGGCTACACCGAGGTCGCCCCGCGCGGGCACGCGATCGAGTTCCGCATCAACGGCGAGGACCCCGCCGCGGGCTTCCTCCCGACGCCGGGCCGCATCACCCGGCTGCGCCTCCCCGCGGGGCCGGGCGTCCGCGTGGACTCCGGCGTCGTCGAGGGCGACGCCGTCTCCGGCCTGTTCGACTCGATGATCGCCAAGATCGTCGTCACCGGGGCGACCCGCGCGCAGGCGATCGAGCGGGCCCGCCGGGCCCTCGCGGAGACGGAGGTCGCGGGCATCCCCACGGTCCTGCCCTTCCACCGCGCCGTGCTCGACGAGCCCGACTTCGCCCCGGCCGACCCGGCGGAGCCGTTCCGCGTGCACACGCGCTGGATCGAGACGACGTTCGCCGATCGCCTCGCGCACCTCGGGGGCGGCGCGCCGGCCGCCGAGGCGGCGACGCCGACGCCGACCGAGCGGGTCGTCGTCGAGGTCGGCGGCAAGCGCATCGAGGTCGTCCTGCCGGCCGGGCTGGGCCTGACGTCGCCGCGCACCCGCACGGGGCTGGCCCCGCGCCGCCCCCGCCGGACGCCGACCCGCGCGCCGGCCGCCAACGGCACGACGCTCGCCTCCCCGATGCAGGGCACGATCGTCAAGGTCGCCGTCGCCGAGGGCGACGTCGTCGCGGAGGGGGACCTCGTCGTCGTGCTCGAGGCGATGAAGATGGAGCAGCCCCTCGTCGCGCACCGCGCCGGGCGGGTGCAGGGGCTCGCGGCGAGCGTCGGGGCGAGCGTGAGCGCGGGCACGGCGATCTGCGAGATCGTCGACGAGTGACGCGGACGCGGGACACGGGCCTGGGGGCGACGGCGGTGGGCGCCCCGTGACCGTCGGGCGCGGCCCGGGCGACGCCTGGGTGGAGTGCGCGTGCGGGCGGCGGCACTGGGGCCGGTTCGGCGCCGCGGGGCTCCTCCTCGCGCGGACGGCGCCGGGGCCGGGCGGCCCGCGCGCCGAGGTGCTGCTGCAGCACCGCGCGCTGTGGAGCGACCAGGGCGGCACGTGGGCGCTGCCGGGCGGCGCGCTCCGCGAGCACGAGGACCCGGTGGCGGGCGCGCTGCGCGAGGCCGCGGAGGAGGCCGGCGTGGACGCGACCCGGGTCGCCGTCGACGGCACGCACGTGCTCGACCACGGCACGTGGCGCTACACGACGGTGCTCGCGCACGTCACCGGCCCGCTCGAGGTGCGGCCGACCGACGACGAGACCCTGGCGCTGGCCTGGGTGCCGCTCGACGACGTGCCGGCCCGCCCGCTGCTCGTGGCCTTCGCCGACGCCTGGCCGGCGCTCCGCGCGCGCCTGGAGGCGGGCGCGGACGGAGTCGCCGGGCACTCGTCGTGATGCGCTACGCTCGCCAAGTTAGGTAAGCCTCACCTCACCTGGCTCGGAGGCGCCGCATGCTCGCCACCTTCCTCATCGGTCTGCGCGAGGGCATGGAAGCCGCCCTCGTCGTCTCGATCCTCGTGGCGTACCTCGTGCGTTCCGGCCGCCGCGCGCACCTGCCGCACGTCTGGGCGGGCATCGGGGCGGCGGTGCTGCTGTCTGCGGCCGTGGGCGCGCTGCTGGCCGCCGCCCCGGAAGCCCTGGGCGAGCGCGCCGAGGAGACGCTGGCGGGCGTCCTGTCGATCCTCACCGTCGCCCTGGTCACGTGGATGGTGTTCTGGATGGC
This sequence comes from Actinomycetales bacterium, assembly GCA_012514545.1. GTDB lineage: Bacteria > Actinomycetota > Actinomycetes > Actinomycetales > Cellulomonadaceae > Actinotalea. Next base: position 3,853 of record JAAZAC010000026.1, read on the forward strand.
GCGGACCGCGCGGCACCTGAAGGCGGGGCTGGAGGCGCGGATGTCGGAGGCCGTCGCGGCGGGCGGCCTCGCCGTGGCCGGTGTCGGGTTCCTCGCCGTCGCGCGCGAGGGCATCGAGACGGCGCTCTTCCTGTGGGCGGGCTCGACGGCGACCGCCGGGACCGCGCCACTGGTCGGCGTCCTGCTCGTGCTCGCGACGGCGGCCGCGCTGGGCTGGACCGTCTACGCCGGCGCGGTGCGGCTGAACCTGCGCACGTTCTTCGCCTGGACCGGCTTCGCGCTCGTCGTCGTCGCGGCCGGCGTGCTCGCGTACGGGGTGCACGAGCTCCAGGAGGTCGGCGTCCTGCCGGGCGAGGGCGCGATCGCCTACGACGTCTCCGGGATCATCGCCAAGGAGAGCACGCTCGGCACGGTGCTCCGCGGGCTGGTCGGCTTCCGCCCGGCGCCGTCCTGGCTCGAGGTCGTGGCGTGGTGGGCCTACGTGGTCCCGGCGACCGTGCTCTACGCCCGCGCGCTGCGCCCGCGGCGGACTCCGGCGGCGCCGGCCGAGGTCACGGCGGAGGCCGTCGTCGCCTGACGAGGGGCGCGGGCTCTACGGTGTCGCCTGTGACGACGACGCCGCAGCCCGCCCCTGGCACCCCCGACCCCTCCCCCGGCCGGACCGACCGTGCCGCCGCCCTCGCGCCGCTGGTCGCCGTGCTGACCCTGGCCGCGCTCGAGCTCGTGCGGGCCTCCGGGCCGCTGCTCGACATGGCGTTCGGGGTCGGCGTGGTCGCCGCCGCCGGGGCGGCCCTCGGGACGTACCTCGCCCCCGGGCTGCTGGCCGTCCTGCTCGTCGCCGCGGCCCGACGTCGGCCGGTCGGCGCCGCCGTGGCCGGCGCCGCGGTGCTCGCCGTCGCCCGTCTCGTGCTGCAGGCGCTGACCGCGGGCGTGCGGTTCGGGGTCGGGCTCGCGACCGTGGCGCTCGCCCTCGCCGCGCTGACGCTCGCCGTCGCGGCCCTCGCCGGGCGGCCCGGCGGCGGGCGGGCCGCCGCCCGCGCCGTCGCGGCCGGGCTGGCCGGCGCCGTGGGCCTCCAGCTCGCCCTCGGCACCTGGGACGCGCCCTGGCGCCGCAGCGCGCTCGGCTGGGCGGTCGCCGTCGTCCTCGCGCTCGCGCTGCTCGCCGCCGCCTGGCGCGCGCGCGGCGCCACCGACGCCACCGGCGCCACCGACGTGCCGACCCGGCCGGGCCGGCTCTGGGCGCTCGGCCCGGCGCTCGGGCTCGCCGCGATGGTCGCCGCCAACCCCGCCTTCGCCGCGTCGCAGTCGGGCACCCCGCTCCTGCTCGCCGGGGCGCTGCTCGGCCTGGCGTGGCTCCTGGCCGGCCGGGACCGCCGCCCCGCCTGGACCGACGTCGTGGCCCTCCCCCTGCTCCTCGCCGGGACCTACCTCGCGCCCGTCGCCGGCTGGGCGCCGCTCGCCCTCGTCGTCGTCACGCTGCCCCTGGTCGTGGCGTCCGCGCTGGGCGCCGCCCTCGAGCCGGCTCCCGACGCCGGGCCGGCGCGCCCGTGGCGGGCGGCCGGCGCGGCGAGCGTCGTGGGGCTCGGCGCGATCCTGCCGCTGCTGGGCTTCCAGATCGACTACGACATCCCGCTGCCGTTCCCCAACTGGCTCGTGCCGGTCGCCGCGGCCCTCGTGCTCGGCCTCGCCGGGCTCCGGCGCGCGGGCACGAGGGTCGGCGCCGTCGCCGGCACAGCCGACGCCGCCCCGGGCGCCCGGCCGCTGGCCGCCCTCGCCGCCGGGCTGCTCGCCGTCGGGGTCGCGGTCGCGGGCGTGCAGGCGGCCACGACCGCCCCGAGCGCGCCCGCCGCCCGCACCGAGCTCGTGGTCGTCAGCTGGAACCTGCACTACGGCGTCGACCCGGCCGGGGCGGTGGACCTGGAGGCGATCGCGCGGACCGTCGAGGCGCAGGACCCCGACGTCGTCCTGCTCCAGGAGGTCAGCCGCGGCTGGGTGCAGGGCGGCGGGGCCGACATGGCCACGTGGCTCGCCCAGCGGCTCGGCATGCGCCCGGCGTTCGCGCCCGCGGCGGACCGCCAGTTCGGCAACGCGATCCTCACGCGGGGCGAGCTCTCGGACGTCGCGGCGCTCGAGCTGCCGTACGGCGCGGGGCCTCAGCGGCGGTCGGCCGTGTCCGCCGACGTCGCGCTGCCCGCCCTCACCCTGCGCGTCACCTCGGTGCACCTGCAGCACCGCGAGGAGAACACGCCCACCCGGCTCGACCAGCTCCGCACGCTGCTCGACGCCGAGCGGGACCGGTCCGTCGTCGTCGGCGGGGACCTCAACGCCGAGCCGGGCTGGCCGGAGATCGACCTCGTCACCGGGGCGGGCTTCCTCTCCGCCGTCGACGAGGCCGGCGACCCGGACGCGCTGACCAGCCCGAGCACCGACCCGCAGCACCGGATCGACTGGGTGTTCGTCCGCGGCGACGGGCCCGCGCGGGTGACGGTGGCCGAGGTGCTCACCGGCACGACGGCGAGCGACCACCTGCCGATCGTCGTCCGGCTGTCCGTGCCCGACGGCGCGCTGTCGTCGCGCTCGGCCGCCGCCGACTGACCGCCGACCGTCTGACCGCCGACCGGGCCCGCCGGGTCAGTCGGGCCGCACCGGGAGCAGCCGCGCGACCTCGGCGATCGAGCCCGACAGCGACGGGTACACGGTGAAGGCGTGCGCGACGTCGTCGGCGGTGAGCCGCTGCGCGACCGCGAGGGTGACGGGGAAGATCAGCTCGCCCGCGCGCGGCGCCACGACGACCCCGCCGAGCACGGTGCCCGTCGAGGCGTGCGCGAAGAGCTTGACGAACCCGTCGCGCATGCCGAGCATCTTCGCCCGCGGGTTGCGGGCCAGCTCGAGGCGGCTCGTCACGTAGGGCGTGCCCGCCTCGTCGAGCGAGCGCTGCGACGCGCCGACGCTCGCGATCTCGGGCGCGGTGAAGACGTTGGCGGCGACGGTGCGCAGGTCGAGCGGGGTGACGGCCTGCCCCAGCGCGTGCTCCATGGCGATGCGGCCCTGCATGGCCGCGACCGAGGCGAGCGGCAGCACGCCCGCGCAGTCCCCCGCCGCGTAGACGCCGGGCGCCGTCGTCCGCGAGACCCGGTCGACCTCGACGTGCCCGGACTCCGTGAGCGCGACGCCCGCCTCCGCGAGCCCCATCCCGCCCGTCGAGGGCACCGAGCCGACCGCGAGCAGGCAGTGGCTGCCCTCGACCGTCCGCCCGTCCGTGAGCGTGACGACGACGCCGTCCCCCGTGGGCCGCACCGCCGCCGCGCGGGAGCGGGACAGGACCGTCATCCCGCGCTGGCGGAAGACCTCCTCGACGACGGCGGCGGCGTCCGGGTCCTCCGACGGCAGGATCTGGTCGCGGGAGGACACGAGGACGACGTCGCAGCCCAGCGCCCCGTAGGCGCCCGCGAACTCGACGCCCGTCACCCCGGAGCCGACGACGACGAGCCGCTCGGGCAGGGTCGTCAGGCCGTACACCTGGGTCCAGTCGAGGACCCGCTCGCCGTCGGGGACGGCGTCGGGCAGCACGCGCGGGGTCGCGCCCGTGGCGAGGAGGACGGCGTCGGCGTCGAAGGCGTGCTCGCCGCCGGCCGGCCGGGCGACCACGACGCGCCCGGGGCCGTCGAGCCGGGCCGTGCCCTCGACCACGCGGACGCCCTCGGCCTCGAGCCGCGCCCGGATGTCCGCCGACTGCGCCTCCGCGAGCTCGCGCACCCGCGCGTTGACCCGCGCGAGGTCGGCGGCGAACGGCCCGGGCTGGTCCCGGTCGCCCACGCTGCGGATGCCCAGCTCCGGGGCGCGCGCGGCGATCGTCATCCACTCGGCGGTGGCGATGAGCGTCTTCGACGGCACGACGTCGGTGAGCACCGCCGCCCCGCCGAGGCCGTGCCGCTCGGCGAGGGTGACGTCCGCGCCCGCCCGGGCGGCGACGAGCGCCGCCTCGTACCCGCCGGGCCCGCCCCCGACCACGACGACGCGCGCCGCGCGGCGGGGGCGCCGGCCGCCGTCCGAGGGGCCCGGGGGCGCGGGCGGCTCGGCGGGACCGGGCGGCGTCGTCGTCGTCATCGCCGCCATTCTGCCGGTCGCGCCCGGGTATCACATGCCGGGATAGCCTCGGGGCATGACGATCGACGTGCCGGACCTCGACGACCCCAGCACCGACCCGTTCGACGTGGCCCGCGCGGCCGCCGCGGTCATCGCCGACCGCACCGGCGTCGCCCGCCACGACGTCGCGCTCGTCCTCGGCTCCGGCTGGGGCGGCGCCGCCGACCTCCTCGGCGAGACCGTCGCCGAGGTGCCCGCCGCCGAGGTGCCCGGCTTCCTGGCGCCCGCCGTGCCCGGCCACGGCGGCACGCTGCGCTCGGTGCGGCTCGCGGACGGCGCGCGCCACGCCCTCGTGCTCGGCGCGCGCACCCACCTCTACGAGGGCCGGGGCGTCCGCCGGGTCGTGCACGGCGTGCGCACCGCGGCCGCCGCGGGGGCGCGCACGCTCGTGCTGACCAACGGCTGCGGCGGCCTCGACCCGTCCTGGCGCCCCGGCACGGCCGTGCTCATCCGCGACCACATCAACCTCACCGCGACGTCCCCGCTCGAGGGCGCGACGTTCGTCGACCTCACCGACCTCTACGCCGCCCGGCTGCGCGCGATCGCGCACGAGGTGGACCCCGGCCTGCCCGAGGGCGTCTACGCCCAGTTCCCCGGCCCGCACTACGAGACCCCCGCCGAGGTCGCGATGGCGGGCCGCATGGGCGCCGACCTCGTCGGCATGTCCACCGCCCTCGAGGCGATCGCCGCGCGGCACGCCGGGCTCGAGGTGCTCGGCATCTCGCTCGTCACCAACCTCGCCGCGGGCGTCGGCGCCGAGCCCCTCGCGCACGACGAGGTCATCGAGGCCGGCCGCGCCGCCGGCCCCCGCATCAGCCGCCTGCTCGCCGACGTCGTCGGGAGGATCGGATGAACGACCGGACCGCCGCGGCCCCCGCCGGACTCGACCCGGAGCTCGCCGCCCGGGTGCGGGCCTGGATCGACGACGACCCGGACCCCCAGACCGCGCGCCACCTCGCCGACCTCCTCGACCTCGCCGGCGACCGCAACGGGGACGAGACGATGCGGCTCGCCGCCCGCCAGGAGCTGGCGGACCGGTTCGCGGGCTTCCTCGAGTTCGGCACCGCGGGCCTGCGCGGCGCGCTCGGCGGCGGGCCCAACCGCATGAACCGCGCCGTCGTCATCCGCACCGCGGCCGGCCTGCTGCGCTACCTCACGGACACGCTGCCCGGCGCCCGGCCGCGCGTCGTCATCGGCTACGACGCCCGCTACCAGTCCGACGTCTTCGCGCGCGACACGGCCGCCGTCGTCACCGCGGGCGGCGGCGAGGCGCTCCTGCTGCCCCGCCTCCTGCCGACGCCGGTGCTCGCCTTCGCGGTGCGCCACCTCGGCGCCGACGCCGGCGTCATGGTCACCGCGAGCCACAACCCGCCGCAGGACAACGGCTACAAGGTCTACCTGGGCGGCCGCGTGGTCACCGACGCCGGCCAGGGCGTGCAGATCGTGCCCCCGCACGACGCCGAGATCGCCGCCCGGATCGCGCAGGTCCCCTCCGTCACGTCCGTCCCGCGCGTGGACAGCGGCTGGACCGTGCTCGGCGAGGAGATCGTCGACGCCTACCTCGCCGCCGTCGGCGCGCTCGACGACCCCGCGGACGCCCCCGCCCGCGCCCGGCTGCGCGTCGTGACCACGTCGCTGCACGGCGTCGGCGGCGAGCTGCTCCGGCGCGCGCTCACCGCGGCGGGGCACACGGACCTGCACCCCGTGCCCGAGCAGGCGGCGCCCGACCCGGCGTTCCCGACCGTGGCGTTCCCCAACCCGGAGGAGCCGGGCGCGATCGACCTCGCGCTGGCCCTCGCGGAGGAGGTGGGCGCGGACCTCGTCATCGCGAACGACCCCGACGCCGACCGGTGCGCCGCCGCGGTCCGCGACCCGCGCGCCGCGGTGCCGACGGCGTCGTCGACCGCCCGGGCGGCCGGCTGGCGCATGCTGCACGGCGACGAGGTCGGCGCGCTGCTGGGCGAGGACGTCGCGCGGCGGGCCGCCGCGGCCGGCCGCACCGACGGCGTGCTCGCGAGCTCGATCGTCTCGTCGCGGCTGCTCGCGCGGATCGCGGCCGAGCACGGGCTCGCGCACCGCTCGACGCTCACCGGCTTCAAGTGGATCGCCCGCGTCGAGGGCCTGATCTTCGGCTACGAGGAGGCGCTCGGCTACTGCGTCGCGCCCGACGTCGTACGGGACAAGGACGGCCTGTCGGCCGCCCTCCTGCTCACCGGGCTGGCGGCGCGCGTGAAGGCCGAGGGGCGAACGCTCGTCGACGTCCTCGACGACCTCGCCGTGCGGCACGGCCTCCACCTCACGGACCAGCTCTCGGCCCGGTTCACCGACCTCGCGGCGATCGGGGCGACGATGGCGCGCGTGCGCTCGGCCCCGCCGGCCACCCTCGCCGGGTCCCCCGTCGCGAGCGTCGAGGACCTCGCCCGACCGGCGCCCGGGCCGGACGCCCTGCCGCCCACCGAGGGCCTGCGGCTCCTCGCGGAGGACGGCACGCGCGTCGTCGTCCGCCCGAGCGGCACCGAGCCCAAGGTGAAGTGCTACCTCGAGGTGATCGTCCCCGTGGCGTCCCGCGCCGAGGTCGACGACGCCCGGCGGGCCGCGCGGGCGCGGCTCGACGCCGTGCGGGCCGACGTCGCCGCGGCCCTCGGGCTCGCGCAGGACTGACGGCCCGCAGGCCGGCGCCTCAGTAGCCGGAGCCCGCGCCCTCGTCGACCGGGCCGGCCTCGTCGAGCGTGTCGAGCACGGCCTTCGTGCCCGACAGGCCGAGGCGGGTCGCGCCGGCCGCGATCATCGCGCGCGCCGCGGCGCCCGTGCGGATGCCTCCCGAGGCCTTCACGCCCAGGCGGCCGCCGACGGTGGCCGCCATGAGCTCGACGGCGTGCACGCTCGCCCCACCCGTCGGGTGGAAGCCGGTCGACGTCTTCACGAAGTCGGCGCCCGCGGCCTCGGCGGCCCGGCACGCCCCCACGATCTGCTCGTCGGTGAGCGCGGCGGACTCGATGATGACCTTGAGCACGGTCGGCGGGGGCACGGCCGCGCGCACGGCGGCGATGTCCGCGCGCACCGCCTCGAAGTCCCCGGCGATCGCCGCGCCGACGTCGATGACCATGTCGATCTCGTCCGCGCCGTCGGCGACCGCGCGCGCGGCCTCCGCGGCCTTGATCTCGCTGCGGTGCTTGCCGGACGGGAAGCCGCACACGGCCGTGACCTTGATGTCCCCCGCGTCGACCGGGAGCATCGACGGGGACACGCAGACCGACCACACGCCGAGGCTGCGCGCCTCGGCGACGAACGCGGCGACGTCGGCGGCCGTCGCCTCGGGCTTGAGGAGGGTGTGGTCGACCATCCGGGCCACGGCCGCGCGGTCGAGGCGCGCGACGTCGGGCGCGGCGTCGGGGGTGGGGGTGTCGGGGGTGCTCATGCGCGGTGCCGTCCGTTCGCTGGTTCGGTGTAGGCGGGGATGATGACGTCGTCGACGAGCGCGGCGCGCTCCTCGAGCGGGCGGAACGCCGACCACGCGGCGG
>JAAZAC010000251.1 GCA_012514545.1 Actinomycetales bacterium
GCACGGCCCGCTCGATGGGCGTCACCGTCCAGGGCTGAGCCCGCGGGGCCCGGGGTCACCCCGGGCCGCGACCGCCCGGGGCACGGTGCCCCGGGCCGTGGGAGGGCCGCGCTGGCCCCGACCACGACTGCCGAAGGAGAAGAGCAGATGACACAGCGCAGCAAGGCGTACCGCGCCGCCGCCGAGAAGATCGACCGGACGCGGCTCTACGCGCCGCTCGAGGCGTTCCGGCTCGCGAAGGCGACGTCGGTGACGAAGTACGACGCGACCGTCGAGGTGGTCTTCCGCCTCGGCGTCGACCCCCGCAAGGCCGACCAGATGGTCCGCGGCACCGTCAACCTGCCCCACGGCACCGGCAAGACGGCGCGCGTCGTCGTCTTCGCCGTCGGCGAGAAGGCCGAGCAGGCGCTCGCGGCCGGCGCGGACGAGGTCGGCGGCGACGAGCTCATCGAGAAGGTGGCGGGCGGCTACACGGACTTCGACGCCGCCGTCGCGACCCCGGACCTCATGGGCAAGGTCGGCCGCCTCGGCAAGGTGCTCGGCCCGCGCGGGCTGATGCCGAACCCGAAGACCGGCACCGTGACGATGGACACCGCCAAGGCCGTCTCCGACATCAAGGGCGGCAAGATCGAGTTCCGCGTCGACAAGCACGCGAACCTCCACTTCATCGTGGGCAAGGTCTCGTTCGACGAGAAGGCGCTCGTGGAGAACTACGCGGCCGCGCTCGACGAGGTGCTCCGGCTCAAGCCGGCGTCGTCCAAGGGCCGCTACCTGCTCAAGGGCTTCGTCGCCTCGAGCATGGGTCCGTCGATCCCGCTCGACGTGAACCGCACGCGCAACCTCATGGTCGAGGACGAGGTCGCCTGACCCATCCGACGACGCGCGCGACGGCCCGGACCGCGACGGTCCGGGCCGTCGTCGTCCCCGGCGGATTTGGGAACCGGCGCCCGCTCCCGTACCCTGGTCGACGCCCAAGACCGCAGGTCGTCGGCTGCCCCTCGGGGAGCCACCGAAGTCCCGCTCCGGCGGAGGCCCGCGCAGGCGAGTGATCGACGTGCCGGACTCGTTCCGGCGCCCTCGAGCCCCGTGCCTGCGCCGGGGCTCTCGTCATGGATGGACCCGGTGGGTCGGCGGCGTGCGGCACCACCACCGGAAGGATCGACATGGCGAGGCCTGACAAGGCAGCCGCGGTCGCCGAGCTCGCCGAGCGGTTCCGCACCGCGAACGCGGTCGTGCTCACCGAGTACCGCGGCCTGCGCGTGTCCCAGCTCAAGGAGCTGCGGCGCGCGCTCGGCGGCAACGCCACCTACGCCGTGGTGAAGAACACGCTCTCCGCCATCGCCGCCCGCGAGGCGGGCATCGAGGGCCTCGACGCCCAGCTCACCGGCCCCTCCGCGATCGCCTTCGTCACGGGCGACCCCGTCGAGGTGGCCAAGGGCCTGCGTGACTTCGCCAAGGCCAACCCGCAGCTCGTGGTCAAGGGGGGCATCCTCGACGGCCGCCCCGCGACCGCCGCGGACATCTCCACCCTCGCCGACCTCGAGTCGCGCGAGGTCCTGCTGGCCAAGGCGGCCGGCGCCATGAAGGCCAAGCTCTACCAGGCCGCCTACATGTTCACCGCGTCCACGGCCCAGGCCGTGCGCACCATCGACGCCCTGCGCGAGAAGCGGGCCACCGAGCAGGCGGCCTGAGCGCCCCCTGCGTCTGCAACCACCGGCACCTGCCACGGGCAGGGCAACCAGGAAGGAACGCCAACCATGGCGAAGCTCACCATCGACGAGCTGATCGACGCGTTCAAGGAGCTCACCCTCATCGAGCTCAGCGAGTTCGTGAAGAAGTTCGAGGAGGTCTTCGAGGTCACCGCCGCCGCGCCCGTCGCGGCCGTCGCGGCCGCCCCGGCTGCGGCCGGCGGCGCCGGCGCCGCCGCCGAGGAGGCCGAGGAGAAGTCGGAGTACGACGTCGTCCTCGAGGCCGCCGGCGACAAGAAGATCCAGGTCATCAAGGAGGTGCGCGCGCTCACCAACCTCGGCCTGAAGGAGGCCAAGGACCTGGTCGACGGCGCGCCGAAGCCCGTCCTCGAGGGCGTCAACAAGGAGACGGCGGACAAGGCCAAGGCCCAGCTCGAGGGCGCCGGCGCCACCGTCACCCTGAAGTGACCTCTGCCGTGACCTCGGCCTGACCGGCCACCGGTCGCCGCCCGGGCGCACCCGCCCGGCCGCCGACGCCGTCCGAGGGCCCGTCCCCAGCGTGGGGCGGGCCCTCGGCGCGTCCCGGGCGGGGCCCGACGACGGCCCGCGGGGGTGGTCACCGTCACACCTCGCGACGCGCCGCGCGAGTGGACACCCCTGGCGGACCTGAGTACGCTAGCGCTTTGCGCTGGCTTGTGCCCGTACCCCTCATCCGCCTCTCGGTCCCGAGCGCTGCCCGGGTGCCGATCCGATCGCCATGGGCTCGTGGCGGTCGCCGATCGTCCGAGAGATGAGCAGGGTAGGCCCGGGCGCGGCGCGCGTGCACACGATCCGCAGGGAAGGACCCCTCTTGGCTGCCTCGCGCACCCCTTCTGCTCCTACCGCCGACGCCATCGCGAACCGCACAGCATCCCGCCGCATCTCCTTCGCCACGATCAGTGAGCCGCTCGAGGTCCCGGACCTCCTGGGCCTCCAGACCGAGAGCTTCGACTGGCTCCTCGGGAACGAGGCCTGGCAGGCGCGC